>CAZTIH010000014.1:0-32805 GCA_964613675.1 uncultured Candidatus Competibacteraceae bacterium | reverse complement strand
AATCCCCGACGCGGCATTAGTAATGCGATCCCCCGTGATGATGACCTGTCGATTGAGTAGGTAGGGAAACCCGCTACGGTCGCGATACAGCCGCGTATTGATCGGCGCGCGCCCCGTTTCTGCGGCCTCTTGTGCGTTACCTTCTGCTACTAACCTAAACTCCAACGTCGCCGTTGCGCCCAAGATTTCCTTAGCTCGGGCGGTATCTTGTACCCCAGGAAGCTGCACCACGATGCGCGACGCCCCCTGTTGCTGGATGATGGGTTCGGCCACCCCTAATTCGTTGATCCGATTACGCAATGTGGTGATGTTCTGCTGAAGGGCTTCGCGTTGCCGTTCGGTGATTTCTTCCGAGCTGAAGGCCAACCGCAGATGCGTTGATTCTGAAGTGAGTTCTAAACGGGGATACTGAACCCGTAACGCAGAAAGGGCGGTCTGTTGCGCTTCTGCACTGGGAAACTGTACCTCGACCCCCCCCGCCGTCATGCGCCGAACCAAGCCGTAACGAATTCGCTGTTCCCGCAGATAGTTACGCAAATCCTCCACCAATGCCTCTTCCGCCTGTCGCAACACCGCCGTCATATCGACTTCCATTAGGAAGTGGACTCCCCCCCGTAGATCAAGCCCAAGATACATCGGCGAAAAACCCAATGTCTGCAATGTGTTAGGCATTTCTGACGCGAGATTCAACGCCACGGTGTAGTCACGCCCCAACTGTAGGCGAACGGCATCAGCGGCTTTTAACTGAGTTTCGGGATCGTTGAAGCGGACGAGTAACCTTTGGGGCTGAAGCTCAATGGCACGGATCGGTAATTCGCGTTCCTGCAAAATGGTCTCTACACGCTGCAAGAGTTCTGCATCGACCTCTGCGTTACGGTTTGCTGAAATCTGAAGCGCAGGACTTTGACTGAAAAGATTGGGCGCGGCGTACAAAATTCCCCACACCATCACCCCAATCAACAACAAATTTTTCCAGAGTGGATAATGATTCATCGCTTACAACTCGCCTTTGTAGGTTCCCTTGGGCATCAATGCCGCCACCAATTGTTTCTGTACGCGCACTTTCAGATTGTCGCTGACTTCGACTAACAGAAAATTTTCCCCCACTTCTGCAATTCTTCCCAACAACCCGCCACTGGTGACGATTTCATCCCCCTTTTTGAGGGCTTCAATCATCTGCTTGTGCTCATTAGCACGTTTGGCCTGGGGACGAATGAGCAGAAAGTAGAACACCACCAACAACAGAATCGGAAAGAGCAGACTAATCAGTCCACCATCGGGTGAACCAGTGGTTTGAGCGTGGGCGACGGGAATGAACCAGTCCATAAATACCTCGTAGTTAAATGTAAGTTGAGACGCAAACAAAACGATTCCCCCCTCATTCGGAAACCGAAAAGGGCGGCACTATAGCGGGATTCGTGGCATTCGCTGCGGGGGATGGCGATTTGGAAAACTGCTTGATGAATTAGCCTGCGATTTACTCATCAAATTGGCATCATATTTGTTGAGAGTTTTCACTTATGAGTCGCACCTTACTCGTCTCCAATCGACTCCCCATCGTCCTCCAACAACAGGACGAACATCTCGACATTCAGGCTGCATCGGGTGGGTTGGCGACGGCATTATCGGGAATTCACCAACAAGAGAATTCGCTCTGGATTGGCTGGCCTGGCCCCATTTACGCGCTGTCAGCGGCCCAACAAGCCCATGTCGAACGCATTTTGACCGAACGACGATTGATTGCAGTGCCGTTGAGTGCAGACGAGGTGCGCCACTACTACGACCGCTTTTCCAACGGCGTACTCTGGCCGTTATGCCACTATCTCCTCGACAAACTTCAGCTCGACGCCCAAACAGATTGGGAAATTTACCAAGCGGTGAACGAGCGGTTTGCCGAGGTCATTGTGGCGAATTATCAGCCCGGGGACCGCATTTGGATTCACGATTACCAACTCGCCCTCGTTCCGCAAAAAGTTCGAGCACGCTTGCCCACAGCGACCATCGGTTTTTTTCTCCACATTCCCTTTCCATCTACCGAAGTGTTTCGGATTTTGCCCTGGCGAGAAGCGTTGCTGACGGGGCTGTTGGGGGCGGATTTGGTGGGCTTTCACACAGCGGTGTATGCCTATCACTTTGGGTATGCGACCTCGAGGCTATTAGGCTTAGAACCCAGCGTGGACGAGTTACGGTTTGAAGATCGCCACGTGCAGATTGGTGCGTTTCCCATTGGTATTGATGGAGAAAGTTTTGCGCAACGGGCCGCAAGTCTGGAAGTCGCGGACGCCCTACACGCGCTCCGTCAACACCATGCCCCGCGCAAAATTATTTTGGGAGTAGATCGGTTGGACTACACCAAGGGGATTCCTCAACGGTTAGCCGCGATTGCCCGTTTATTGGAGAAGCGTCCCGATTTACGCGACCAATTTCATTTTATTCAAATTGCCGTTCCTTCCCGTGAACTTGTGACGAGTTATGTAGAACATCGCCAGTGGGTCAACGAACTTGTAGGGCGGATCAATGGCGAGTTTGGCAGTCCGCAATCGGTGCCCATTTATTTGTTACACCAAAGTGTTAGCCCCATTGAACTCTCGGCGTTGTACTGTGCGGCGGATGTCATGTTGGTCACACCATTGCGCGATGGAATGAATTTGGTGGCGAAAGAGTATGTCGCGAGTCGGATTGATGAACGCGGCGTGTTAGTGCTCAGCGAATTTGCCGGGGCCGCGGGATCGTTGCACGAAGCGCTAATCGTCAATCCCTACGATACCGATGCCACCGCCGCAACCATCGAACGGGCGTTGCACATGTCCCCCCCCGAACAGTGGTTGCGCATGACTGCGTTACGGCGGCGCGTGATGCACCAAAGCGCGACGCGATGGGCAGAATCGTTTTTAGAAGCCTTGAGTGAGGCAGCAATGCCCGTCGCGACCTCAACGCCCCAGCCCGCCAATCTCGAAACCTTGACCGAATTGCTGATCGGACGCATGGAAACAGGCGGTTTAGCACTGTTGCTGGATTACGATGGCACCTTAGTTCCCTTCGCCCCGTTGCCCGAATTAGCCACCCCGAGCGTCGAACTGCTCGAACTCCTTCAACAGGTCACGCAATTACCCAACACGGCGGTTCACATCGTGAGTGGACGGCCCCGTGAGTTCCTCGAACAGCATTTAGGTCATTTACCCTTGGGGTTGCACGCTGAACATGGATTTTGGTCACGACTACATCAAGACGATGCGTGGGTCGCACATCAACTCGTCGATATGCACTGGAAAGACGCTGCTCGCACACGCTTAACCCGTTGGGTGACGCGAACAGAAGGCAGTTTATTGGAGGAAAAGAGCGCATCGTTGGCGTGGCACTACCGCAACACCGAACCCCAATTAGCGGCGCAACGGGTACGAGAGGCGCGGATGCAGTTGCAAGATTTTTTGCCGCAATTTCCCCAAATCGAGCTGCTAGAGGGTTCAAAAGTCATGGAACTACGGTTGCGCGGCATCAATAAAGGCATCGTCGTTGCGAAAATTTTGGCGATGCTCCCCGCAGGCTGCGTAACGGTGGCCGTCGGCGACGACCGTACCGACGAAGATTTATTTGCAGCCTTGCCTCCGTCGGGGGTGGCCATTCACATCGGACGAGGCACCACGCAAGCCCGTTATCGACTCCCACATCCCAACGATCTCGCCTTGTTGCTACATAAACTCGTACGGAATCGGACTTAAATGTTACCGATAGGTCGGTTACGGGGTCTCCTCATCGAACGACACCCCCCTTCGCTTCTCATTGAGGTCGGGGGAGTGGGTTATGAACTCGATGCCTCCATGATGACGCATCAACAGTTACCGCCGTTGGGCGAAGAAGTGGTTTTGTACACCCACGGCGTCATTCGGGACGATGCCCATCTGCTGTACGGCTTTATTTCCCACGATGAACGGACATTATTTCGCGAATTGCTCAAGGTCACGGGGATTGGCGGCAAATTGGCCCTGCTCATTTTGTCGAGTTTCACACCCGCAGCGGTAGAACAGGCCATCCAAACCGCCGATAGCGCGACACTCATGCGCGTTCCGGGCGTAGGTAAGCGGTTAGCGGAACGACTGGTCATCGAATTACGCGACCGTTTACCACAACTAGGTCTGCACGCTGCCCCTGCCGTTACTACGGCCCCCTCAACGGCGGCACTCGTCAATTCCCCCACCGAAGAAGCGATTCAGGCACTCGTCGCGTTGGGCTACCGACTCCCCGACGCTACTAAGCTGGTGGGATCCATAGCAAGTGCGGAACTGAGTCGGGACGATTTAATTCGTCAGGCGTTACGTGCCGCATTGCGCGGTTGAAAGGGGGTCACTTCGGGTGGAATACGTGGGGCCGCACTCTGCGTTTCAGGAGGCGGTAACTCGATGCCTTCCGCATTCGCTACCTGTTCTAATGCGGTTTCCATCAAAGATCTCGCGCGGGCAGTGACCAACTGCAAAAACTCGTGTAACGCCTGATCCGCCGGGCTACGATGGACACACTCCGCGCTGTACTGCTCAAAACTCTGCAAACTCGATACGAGTTCAGCCAGATGACGGGGACATTCACACTCCACCGCCGTCACGACCGATGCGAGATGACTCAGCGTTGTCAAGCTAAACCGTGGTGGGGCAGGTTGCTCGGCGGTCTCGGGAAGATGAAACACCATAGATTCCCGTACCAACATACCTTCCCCTAACAACGCCCGCCGCAACACCTGCGAATCGACGGGGGCCCGTAAAGCCGTTATCGGGCCACGCTGTAGCCGCTGCACCACCGAGCGTCGCGCAAAGCCGTACACCACCACCGCCCGTTCGGCTCGACTGCGCTGCAACCAGTTTTCTGCCAAATGCACATGTTCCTCGTGCAGGGTGGGCCATTCCATCGCGATTACGGAAGGGCTGTGCTGCTCAATCGCCGTGACAAAACGCTCTTGATCCGTCTCCGAAGCGATCAAATGCGCATCCAGAGCAGGCGCTAATGTAAAGGCTTGTTGCACCAGGATGGGTAAAGCAGCCCCAAACGCCGCAATTTGCAGGGTCACCCCGCGAGCGTCAGTCCCAAAATCGTTGAGCGCCGCCCGTTCGGTAAGCTGTTCAAGGGAAAGATTAGCAACGGTACTGATGGGATGGCCACCGTCCACTAGGCGTTTGATGAGCGTGAGACGCCCAATGTCGTCGCGGCTGTACAACCGACTTTGGCCACCGTTGCGTTGAGGTTCAACGACGCCGTAACGCCGTTCCCACATCCGCAACGTCACCGTAGCAATGCCGGTTAAGCGGGACACGGTACCGATACGGTAAACCGGTTCGATGCGGGTGGGGGTCATGTAATCCTCTTCATCACAAAAACTAAAGTGCGCCTTGTGACCACAAAGTGCAGCGACAAGTTTATTGCAAATTCAGTTGGTTAGCCCCCTTTTAGCCCACTACGCACAATTCCTAATGCTTGTTTTAATTACGGAATTTGCCTTTTACAAGGAGATGCAATGACGCTTAAAACTTGGACAAAACTTAGTCAGCATCGCCAAAGAGCTGTCCCCCCGTCTCACTCGCCATTGCAAATAACACCTGGCCCTGCGTCTGAGTAGCGACCCATGCCCCCTGACCATCCAGTGCGATGAAGCCGTAAAAATGGTTGCGCACGCGGGATTCGGTCACCATTCGCTCGGCAACCTCCACCAATGTCCCCCCGTCCTCGACCCGCGTCACCAAACGACTCGCCACCGCATCATTCACGATTTGCTCTCCAACGCCCGTACAGGACACCCCTGCGTGTTTACTGGCGTAATTTCCGGCGACGGTTGCCGAATCGCTAACCCGTCCAGGGGTCTCCCAGCCCACCCCACCCGTAGAAGTTGCCGCGCAAATCCGTCCTGTGTGATCCAATGCGACAGCCCCTACCGTTCCCGTTCGTTGAGCGGACTTCCGTTGAAATTCGGCTCGCCGATGCTCGGTGAAGGGGCTGTGATGCGGGATTCCCTGCTGACGGGCGTAACGGGTTGCTTCGTCCCCCGCCAACACCGTGTGAGATTGGGTAGCTAAGTGGTCGGCGAGGGCGATGGGATGTTGTACCGCTTGAATATTGATGACCCCCGAAAAAATCCCCGTTGAACTGTCCATGAGGCTCGCACTCATGCGGATTTCGCCGTCCGCTTGGATACGTGATCCTGTGCCGGCGTTGAACAATTCGTCGTCTTCGAGCAACTGCACCGCGTAAATGACAGCTTCACGGGCATTGGTCGCGACGAGCTTTTCATAAGCGGATTGTACGATGCGTTGTAAGGAGATTCTGTAGTCATCGGTCTTAAGATGGCGACCTTCAAAGCTCGCAATTCCACCGTGAATTAGGATTCGTATCATGGGGTAAAGGCCTGTTCGGAGGGTAAGTAAGGAAAAATAGTTGAACCAATTATTTAAATTACGGGGTTTCCGATAGGAGAACCTGTACAAGTTCATAGTTGGACAAAAATAGGACGATGACTTGACCTAGATCAATAAAATTGGCAAACCGTTGTAAATAATGTCGTCAACATAAATAAGAAATTGGGTCTTTTAAGCCGCTTCGGTGGCTTGTCCAACTCACCAGAGGAGCAATTACCATGATGACTTTGCATGAATGTCTGCAACGCTGTGACCTTAACGAATCAACTTTGGAGAATATCGTCGAACAAGATCGACTGTCTCAACTCGTCGCTGCCGATATTGCAGCCTGTCTGTTGAATTCGGAACGGGGGTTGTACCAAATCCGTCGTTTTCTGCTCGACGAAATCGCAAAAGCCTACAGTCGGGGCGCAAGTGCTCGGGCGTTGCAACTGAAACGGGTTTTACAACATTTCGATTTAAGTTATTCGGTCAACCAGTCTGCCTGCGCGTAAAAATGGCGTGGAAAAGATGACTTAGCACGATGGGAAGGTTCAAAGCAGTGGGTTTCAACCGAACTTTTCAACTGCAATGAATACTCTTTATCTCCCCATCGACGGCCCTGCCCTGGCCAGTGCAACACTTGCCGCAATCCTCTGCGGGGGTTTGGGTCATCTTCTAGGGTTACGCCGCCAAAGCCTTCTCGGCGATGCGCTGACTCACGCTATTTTGCCCGGCATCGTGTTGGGATTGTGGCTGAGCGGTGGACGAACGGGGTGGGCGATGTTTGCGGGTGCGGCCATTGCAGCACTCATTGCGGCGGCGTTAAGCGAAATGGTCCGACGTCTCGGACGTTTAGAAGCGAGTGCCAGTCTTGGCGTGATTTTTACGGGAATGTTTGCCTTAGGGGTGGTGCTCATCGACCAAGTGTCGGCACGGGGCATCGACATCGACGCTAATTGCGTTTTATTTGGTCAATTAGAGGGAATTTTGTGGCTTGAACTCGCGGACTCACCGTTAACCTTGGAAATTCTGTGGAACACAATGCCCGGCGAGCTGCGTGCGCTACTCATCGCCAATGTCATTGCCTTTGTCGTGGTCATCGCAGGCTGGCGTTTATTCAAGCTCGCGGCCTTCGACGAACCCTTTGGTCGAGCGCTTGGATTGCCCGTTGGGTTAATTCACATGATGTTGGTCTCCCTCATCACGATGGCATTAGTCGCGGCCTTCACGGCGGTGGGTTCTATCTTGGTGATTGCACTACTGGTTTTACCCTCTGCCACGGCGCGTTTACTCGGTGGCGGCTATATCACCCAACTGCTTGTCGCCGTGGGATTGGGCGCGTTATGGGGCGTGTTGGGTTATTTCGTGGCGGGCTTTGGGTTGAGAGGATTGGGTTATGAGGCCGCCCTCAATGCTGCCGGGACTATTGGTACCCTAGCAGCAATGGGATTACTTATTGTCGCAACGATTAACCGTTTTGCACGCGTTTCGCGTCATTAATCGGTAAAACTCCTACTCAAAGGGCGTTGGACGGGGAGTAGCCGGGGTAGATGGCGGTAAGATGGGTAAGGCCAACTGGGGTTGGTCACCCGTTAGCGTTTTAAGGAAGGCGACGATTTTAGCGTTTTCTTCCTCGGTGTAGTGACGCCCGAGCTGTAACCGTCCCATGATGTCCACAGCTTCGGTCAAAGTCGCTGCGCCACCGTCATGGAAGTAAGGATAGGTGAGTTCGATATTGCGCAAAGTGGGTACTTTGAACTTGAAACGGTCAATATCCTTACCCGTTAACCCTGCAACACCTTCAGAAGGATTCATCGTCTGGTAAGGCTCGAATAATCCCATAATTTGAAACGAGGTCGCGCCCGCCGCTGGCCCGTGGTGACAAGCCACACAACCACTCGACTTAAACAACTCGTAGCCCGCTAGTTCTTGCGCCGTTAGTGCCTCATCATCCCCTAACAACCATTGATCGAAACGCGAATTGGGCGTCACGAGGGTTTCTTCAAATGCGGCGATGGCTTGAGTTACGCCGTCAATGGTCACTTCAGTCCCTAAAATGCGTTGAAAATCCTCGACATACTGGGGAATTGAAGCCAACACCTCCACGGCGAGTTCATGGGTAAACGCCATCTCGCCGGGGTTTGCAATCGGGCCACCCGCCTGTTCTTGCAGATTAGCAGCACGACCATCCCAGAATTGCGCAATGCTGTAACCCGAATTCAGCACGGTCGGCGAGTTGATCGGCCCTTCCTGCCACAGGTGACCAATGGAAGTGGGCAAATTATCGCTCCCTCCCATACTGAGGTTGTGGCAGGAATTACATGAGATAAACCCCGATTTCGATAAACGGGGATCAAAAAACAGCTTTTTGCCCAATTGAACGAGTTCGGGATTTTCGGGGACAACAGCCTTGATGGGCTTGATCGGTTCGTCGCGTTGGGCAAAGGCGGTGCTACCAAATGCCAAAGCGCCAAGGGCTATAAATAAGGGAACCGCGATTTTCATGGGGGTGACTCCTAAGAGAAGGGATGCAGATGAGCCGACAAGGAAGCCACCATTAAAAACTTTCGGCAATTTTAAGAATTGATCTAGGTCAAGAAAAAATCCCGATAAAATTTAGCGTTTTAACGAAATAGGACATTACTGGGCCTGGCCTCGCCCTAACAAAGTTAGGAGTTCTCGATGACGAGGACGCACCCGCAATCCCTCCCGCACATAGCTCATAACCGTTGTTAGCGGTTCGCCATTTTGTCTGGCTTCTAACGCTAGGGTGTAAAAGTGATAGGCAATTTCATCGAGCCCGCGTAGAGCTTCTTCATTATTCGGATCAATCGCCAATATCTGCTCGTAAGCCTCTAGCGCATTACTCCCAGGCGGATCAGTCAAAAAACCCGTATCCCGATGCACATTGGCAATAATCAATAGCCGTCGAATGCGACTTTGATCATTGGTAGTCGGTGACCCAAGCACAGGGTTTGTCTGCGGTGAAGGGGTTGCACGAACCTCCGGTCCGGGCGTTGTGGGGCGTTCTGGCGCGACGACGGCTAACTCTCGAAGTGAAGGCGTACCTCCAGGAATTTGAGGCGGCGAGGTCACTTCTGAACTGAGTCCGCGTAAAGCTTCCTGCCATAAAGCAGGGTAACTCATCACCGCCACCCCCACTCCCAACGCACCTACCCCAGCCAATACCAGCCCGTAACGACTCCGCGCAATCCGTTTTTGCGCCACATTCGCCATCACCTGGGTGTAAGCCCCGGCCTCCGAATTTTCCAAGTCGGGTTGCGTGGCGGTGCGTGGCCCCGACCGAGTTGACGACATCAGCCGCGTATTGCTCTCGCGAACGGTAGTGGGCTTAGAAATCACTGTGGATTCGGATGGCGCACTCAACTGTGTCGCCTCGCTATCTTGAGGGCCTCTTACCAACAACGCGTCGATGGCCGCAATTAGTTCCTCCGCCGAAGAAAACCGATCATCAGGACGCTTCGCCATTAGTCGGTCAATCAACGGCTGATAGGGACGCAATGGCATCGGCAATTGGGGCAACGGGCTTTGAATGTGTTCGATGGGTGAACTGTAAGGCTTTGAACCGGTAAGCATTTCGTAAAACATCACACCCAAACTGTACAAATCTGAGCGTGCATCGAGCTGGCCGCCCAGGGCCTGTTCCGGACTCATATAATTGGGGGTGCCGACCGTCCACCCAGCCTGTGTCATTTGAGTCGCATCTGCACTAAAAGACTTTGCAATTCCAAAATCAGCCAGTAATGGCGTGCCATCGGGACGAATCAGAACGTTAGCCGGTTTCACATCTCGATGCACAAATCCTTGTTGATGGGCAAAACCAAGCGCACTTGCAATGGGTTTAAGGAAATTGAGCGCTTGTTGTATCGGTAAGCCATTGCGGATGCGTTCCTTCAAAGTCGTCCCATTGGGGATATATTCCATCGCCAAGTAATACTGGTGCGCATAAGAACCGCTGTCATAGACGGTAATAATGTAAGGATGCACCAAACGTCCCATGATACGGGCTTCTTTAATGAAGCGGTCGCAAAAGGTTTTATCTCCCTGTAAATCAGTGGACATCACCTTGAGCGCGACTTGACGTTCGAGATTTTCGTGGATGGCAAGATAGACCTTGGCCATCGCGCCACTGCCTATCTCACGCTCTATGCGATACCCAGGGATCGCTATTAACTGGCTCATGTTTAATCGAACTCCACCCGTAATCCGGCACTTAACGTGAAATCGTAGTCGTAATTTTTACGCGCAAATAGACCGTCATAATTGAAAAATAATGTCGTGCCCCCCGTTAATACCGCTGCCATCCCAATGCCCAACCGTAAATAACCTCGGTCGGGGCGATCCGTTTTGAACCGAATCGGCGTATTGAACGGATCATTGACAAAACGCGCTTGAATAGTGAGCGGATCGTTTAACATCTCGTATTCAAGCGCAACGCTGCCCTGGGGCAACAAAACCCCCCAGTTATAGCTCAACGGTTGGACGACCTGGCCTTCTACCGACATCACTAAAGATTTTGCGTCCAATTTGCCCAATCGCAGATTCAGGCCCGACGCGGCATTATTTTCCGTGTAACCGTCCACTTGACTGCGCAAATAATTCGCTTTACCGCGCAAACTCGCCGTCAACCCCGTTTCAAACCGCCAGTCGTACCCCGTCCCCAGCGTCACCCCGAATTGCGTTCCATCGGGACGACTTCTAAACCGTTCATCGACCGGAGGAAGCTCGCCGAGTTGATAGCGCAAACGCCGTATTTGGTCATAACGGTTGAGGGCGTAACTCATGATTCCTTCCACATACCAATCGGGAGAAAGAAAGTAGTTGCCATAGACACTGAAACTCACCCCACGATTGTCAATTTTACCGCTATCCCCGCTGTTTTCTAAATCCCCGGTCGCTAAACCCAGCGCAGCCCCAAGGATTAAATCGCTCGTAAACCGATAGTCCACCCCCCCGGTTAGGCCGTAGCTGTTGAACTTGAACCCATCGTCTTGGGAGGTCGTGCTGCGCTTGCCAAATCGCGCATTACCACTCAAAAACGCGCCCAGTCGCCCCCCCAACAACACATTAGGATCAAGCGTCGAGGTGTCCCCGGCACCGGCCCCGATTCCCTGGGCGAGTAACGCGAGTTGATGCCCCGATAGCCGCTCGCTACCCCAGTGCAAATTAAGCTGGCTCAACGCCCCTGCAGGTGCCCCACTCCGCAGTGCGGTCAGTCGATTACCGAGGTTGGTAAATTGCGCGTTGACCGTTCGCTCACCCAAATCCTTAAACGATAAATTGCCTGTAGGCGCCAATCCCCGTAACGCCTCGGGTAAATTGGAATCTGCCGATTCTCCAATCAGTTGAGAACATTGCTCGAGCAACCGTTGCTGGTCACGGTTAAGTTCGCCCCGCTCATTGGCCACGACCATTTGTGGACACAACGAATCAATTGCTGACCCCACTGCCGCTTCCGGACGGTTGACATCGTCAATGACGGCCGCAATCCCGACTTCTCGCGTAAAGGTTAACGCACTGCTGCCGGCCGTGACCCGAATGCCAAACACGCCCGAGCGATTCCCCGTCTCAAAAATGGCTTCACTGCGTCCCAAATTGTCACTTTCGGGCGTCAGGATTTCGATTCGTGCCCCAGTCTCTGCACCTTCGAGGGCGGGCGTACGCACCAACAATTCCCAAGTCAACGAGACCCCGCTTAAGGGACGATTATTGTTGTCCCGCAACTCCACCATCAACGATTCGCGTGTTTGCAAAGTTGACCGTGCCTCCAACGGGGACACGGCCCGTAACGCCGCACGCGATGGCTGCACCGTCACATTGACCGTCACCGATACGGTGTCCTCGATTGCGCCCCGCGTCACAATCATCACCGTGGCCGATTCAGTTCCAACGGGCAATTGATTGGCTTGCGCATTTAATTGCAATTGCAGGGTTCGCGGTGCGGCACAGCTAAATCGTCCATTGGCGGGCGTTACGGTCAACCACTGCGGCCCGTTTTGTAACGCAAAATCCACCATTAATTCTGAATTCCCCGCATCGGTTCCCAAGCAAAAGAGCTCGATGGTTTGGTTATTCGGGACAAAAGGCCCTCCCTGCGGTCCTGTGAACTCCCGCGTCACCGCAACCGCTGTGTTCCCCCCGAAGAACGCCAGTAACCCCAGTAAAATCAGTAATATTTTGATATGTCCCACAAAGCACCTCAAGGCGTTAAAAGAACCGTAGGCAATAAGGTTGCCCAACCATATTGATGGCCAAAAGTGGGTTGGATTCGCCATTGCGCGGTGGGTTGGGTACGTGCGAGGGCTTTCGTCATGGACGGCAACACCTGTTCATCGCGCCCCGCTAACCAATGTAGCTGTCTCAGCGTGGGCGGCAACGGCGGTAAATCCAGCGGATCCAGCGAATCGACCAAGGGACTGTAACCAAAGTGGGCGGTCCAAGCCCGATGATCGAAGTTTGCAGCAACTGTCACTAACTGCCGTAAATCGCTGAGTACTGCGGGATGATGTCCTGTCACCAACATGGCTAGGGTTCCCCCCCCACTGTGACCAATGAGCGCGGTCACCGACGGTAATTGTGCGATGACCTCCGCCAAACTCTCCACCACCTGCGTTCCGTATCGCCCATGCGTCCATAACCACGGCGAGATAGTCGGCGAATCTAACCCGTGGTACCCCGGACGCCCGATCAACACGGCAGGATGCGGATCTTTCGCGACCCAAAACAACGCGACGGGTTGGCGCGGGGTGGGGTCAGGGTGGGGTTGACCAAGGGACTTCCACGGTTGGCCATCGTGTTCCAGATAAACATGCACCGCCGCAACCTCCCCGTGAAATGCCCGATTGGCATACACCCGATGGCGAAAATGTGTGGAGGCATACTCCAAAGCCGTGAGGTGCAACTGTTGGGCAAGGGCGTCGTAGTGCTGCGTTGGCGTTGTGCACCCTACCAGCGCCAGAATTCCTCCCATGGTCACCGCATTGCTTCCCCGCGCCCGTCGAAGTTCGCTCAATAACGCCCCACATCCACATCTGAGGGCGAGTAGTTCGCCATGAACTTGTTGAGGGCGCGATGGAAATCCTCGTGGGCCCCGACAGACAACTGCGCGTAGTAGCCCTTGAATGCCTGCCAACATCGCGCATCTCGTTGATTGGGCAACAAATAGTCAGCAATGGACGACCCGACGAACTGCTGTACCCGTTCTGGCGCTAACTGGCCCATCACTTGATTGAGCGCGGCTTGAATGCCCTCCAAAGTCGCCGTCTGATTCGTCTGCACTTCCTTAAACCCTTCTCGTACGGCTTCCACCGAGGCGGGGAAAGTGGAGTGAGTTCGCCCCAACAATTGTTGCAATACTTCGTCGATAGCCGTGGGGGGGTAACGTTTAATGGGGTTGTCGAGGGAGCGCGGCGTGATGGCCCCCCCCCCAAACATCGAGTACCAAGCCGCTTTGGCCGCCAATAAATCCATTTCACCGCGCACCGCCTCCCGCAGTAACACGCCGACATGTTCCATTAACAATTCAGGGGGTAATTCGGGCAATTGGGAGAGTTTTGCCCCTCGTTGGAATGCCGCGAGCAATTTTGCCGTCATCCCCGTCTCATCTCCCCCTGTAGGAAGGGTTGCTTTCGCTCTCGGGGTCACGGGATTGACGGCGGTAGAATCCTTAGCCGCTGCGTAATCGGACTCAGACGCCGCTTTAGGGAGCGTCGCTCGAAAAGGTTGTGTGGCATCGGGGGGAGGCGAAGGCGTTTGAGAGACTTTCATGGGGGTTGTCCCCAAGTCGATTGTCACCCGAAACCGATATGGCCCCAAGTTCAGTTCATCGCCATGCGCCAGTTTTTGCGCGTTTCCATGACCCAGCCGTTCACCACTTTGATTAATGAACACGCCATTAGCACTGTCGTCGCACACATAATAATCCATCCCCCGCCACTCGATGCGACAGTGACGCCGTGAAATCTCCTTGGACGGGTCATCGAGCACCCAATCATTATTGCTCGACCGTCCTAACGTGAGGTGGGTACGGTCAATTCGACGCGGTGGTTGTTGCCCCATTGGCCCGTCAATCATTTCCAGAAGCAAAGTCATAGACGCCTCGCAAAACTCGATACTTTGTTTTTACGGGAGACAAGTGTACACATTATTTCCATAACATTACCGAGGAGGGATTGCATGTCCCCGCCATCTTCAGAGTTTTTGGGTTGTTACCGTGTGGGGCGTTCGACAAACCGCGCCGACATCACGATAGAAGATCACAGCCATACGGTTTCGGGCGTTCACGCGGAATTGGGTGTTGATGCGTTGGGGCGTTGGCACTACATCGACCGCAGCACCAATGGCACCGAAATTTTTCGCGAAGGCAATTGGCAACCCTTTGCCCAAGGCGTGATTTTTAAGGGAGAACGGTTGCGGCTAGGTTCGCGGGAGTTGAGTACGGACTGGTTGATTGAACAGGCCCAACGGTGTCAACGACGCACGCCCCCGACCGTCCATCCGGCCCCCCCACGCTTAGAAGTCGTTGCCCGTGGGGGAATTACCGAACGCCTCACTGACCTTCCGCGCACCCCACCTTCGTCCACAACGCCTGGACGCTTTACCCGTGACCCCGAAACGGGCGCTATTCGACGGGAGTCCTAAGCCCATGACAGCTCCCCATTATTTTTTGGCGCTGGGTGGCGGTTTTTTGTCGATGGCACTGATGTATTTATTGTTTGCCGTGAGTGGCGACTTTGGGCGCTTGAGTAGCCTGCTTATTTTGGGGGTCGATGCGACGCGCCTACAGCCTTGGCCGTTGCCGTTCACGCTCGGGGGGGTTGCGTGGTTACTGTTTATGATCGGGTTACTGGAATTGTTGGCGGGAATCCAGCGGGTGACCCTATCGCGAACGATTTTGCGCCGTCGCCTATTGCCCGAAGACCCCTCAACCGTCCTCACGCCCAACGATGCGGGTCAGTTGTTAAAGTCGTTACGCCTTGCTTTGCGTGAACAGGAGCACAGTTGGTTTTACCGCTTGGTACAGCGGTTGATTTACCAATTCCAAAGTACGCACCGCGTTGACATCTGCCAAAATCAGTTGCAACTCAACCTCCAGTTGTTTTCCCAAGAACTCGCCGCACATTACCGCCTAATCCACACCTTAATTGCGATGTTAGGCACCTTGGCGGTGGGCATTGCGTTGAGCGGGGTGTTGTGGGGAATTCATGGAGAACTCGCCGCACAACCCTTTGCACAACAACTCAAACTCGCCTTGGGGAGCGGGGCATGGTTGTGGTTTTTGGCGTGGTTACTGGCCCTTGGGGGGCAACAATTGCACGCGCAAGAACAACAGCTCCTCAATCAAACCAGTCAATATTGTCTCGATCACCTTCTCAATTGCTTTTATTACGAGGACCGCTCGTCTTGAAAATCTTGGTTAGTAATGATGATGGTTACCAAGCGCCGGGCATCTTGGCGTTGTTCACGGCGATGAGTGATTTAGGTCACGAGTGCTACTTAGTGGCACCCGATCGCGACCGAAGTGGTGCCAGTCACTCGTTAAGTCTCAAGCGACCGCTGTATGTCACCCACCACACCAATGGATTTGTCAGTGTGGAGGCCGGCACGCCGTCAGACTGTGTGCATTTGGCGTTGACGGGGTTGCTATCGGTGGAAATGGATATGGTGGTCTCGGGAATCAATGCTGGCCCCAATATGGGCGATGATGTGTTGTATTCAGGGACGGTGGCGGCGGCGGTGGAGGGGCGTTATTTGGGCTTCCCGGCGGTCGCGTTCTCTATGAACCACCATCATCCCACCCATTACGAAACAGGGGCTTTAGTGGCCCGCACCCTCGTTAAACGACTTCTGGATCATCCCTTACCGGGGGATACGATTCTGAATGTCAACATTCCCGATGTCCCCCCAAATGCCCTCAAGGGTTACCTTGCCACGCGACTGGGGAATCGGCACAAAGCGGAAGCTGTGATGCCCGCACACGATCCCCGTGGACGACCGATTTACTGGATAGGCGCAGCGGGACCGGCTCAAGATGCGGGAGAGGGAACCGATTTTCATGCAGTTGAACAGGGCTATGTCTCGGTGACGCCATTGCAAATCGACCTCACGCGCCACACATTGCTTACCGAGTTGCGTGACTGGTTAAAGTGATCGTTGTGCGCATGAAACTTGCAGAAATCTGCCCGCTTGCTGAGTTAGGTGAACGGCGCGTATGCAACGGTTAATTAACAAGTAAACCTTCATGGGGGAGTAGGGCGTTGAACACGGTCAATCACAGTCGCAGGATGACAAAAACCACGGTCAGACGAGGTATCACGCCCATGGAACGCGCAATGTTGGCGGTGTACCTCAAAGAAATCGGTCAGAAACGCTTATTAAGTGCGGAAGAAGAAGTGCATTACGCCCGACTGGCCCTTCAAGGAGATCAAAACGCGCGCCAGCACATGATCGAAAGCAATTTGCGACTGGTCGTGAATATCGCTAAACGCTATCTCAATCGCGGCTTAAGCTTTGACGACCTGATTGAAGAAGGCAATTTGGGACTGATTCACGCCGTGACGAAGTTCGATCCCGAGCGGGGCTTTCGTTTTTCGACCTACGCGACTTGGTGGATCCGCCAAACCATTGAACGAGGCATCATGAATCAGACGCGGGCGGTACGGTTGCCCATTCATGTCCTCAAGGACCTTGCCCGCGTGCTGAGGATGGTCACGCAGTTAAGTCAAAAGGGGCAAAGCGACCCCACTCCGACGGAAATTGCCCAAGCCTGTGGTAAACCTTTAGCCGAAATCGAACGATTATTGCGCCTAGATGAGCGGGCGTTGTCTTTGGAGAGCGCCGCCCCGGACGACGATGACTGGAGCCTTCTCGATCAACTGGCCGATGAACAAATTCCTAGTCCCGAAACTTCGATCCAAGCCATTGAACTTCAAACAAAAATTCACCGAAGTCTCGCTAAACTCACGGCCCGCCAGCGCAATATTATCGAACGCCGTTTTGGGTTGACGGGAGATGACCCGATTACATTGGAGGCGGTGGGAGAGGAACTGGGCGTGACACGGGAACGGGTACGTCAAATCCAACTCGATGCCCTTCATCATCTGCGCAAAATTCTCGAACGGGAGGGTTTTTCGCGGGGCTGGATTCAAGAGGATTAGCTCTATCTCTAGGGTAGGGCGAGCATTTCAACGCCTTCGTTATGCAACAATGTTATTAGGCGAATCAGTGGCAACCCGATGAGGGCATTGGGGTCGTCACCTTGTAATTTTTCAAATAGCACAATCCCTAAACCCTCGGATTTGAAACTTCCGGCCGATTGATAGGGCTGTTCCCGTTGGAGATAGCGTTCGATTTGCCCCACCGTCAACGGTCGAAAATGCACCGTAAAGGGTTCCACGACGAGCTGTTGACGCTGACTTTGTACGTCGTAAAGACATAACCCCGTTAAGAAAGTCACGATCCGTCCGCTACACGCTAACAGTTGTGTTACTGCCCGCGCATGATTGCCAGGTTTACCCAAAATCTGTCCGTTTAGAACAGCCACTTGATCGGAACCAATAATAAGACCGTTAGGGTAATGCGGGGCGACAGCTAGGGCTTTTTCACGGGCCAGTCGAGCGACTAAATCCGCTGGCAATTCCTCTCCCAGAGGTTGTTCATCGACCATCGGGGCGTGAGTAGTGAACGAAATACCTAGTTTCTCCAACAATGCCCGTCGAAAGGGGGAAGTGGACGCCAACACGAGCAAGCGGCCCTCGGAAAAATGCGTAGACGATGTCATCAAAGTGAGTTCCCCCGTTGTGCGAAAAACGATTTGTAATTGTTTAGGACAGGCGTTAAAAGCGGATATTCATCTTCATCCCCCCCCTCCGCGAGCACATTAAAAGCCGCTTTGTATCGTCCTGAAAAAAGACGAAGGGGCACATTTTCGGTGGTCGCTAAAATAGAGAACTGATTCAGTTCACTTTTTCTTGGGTAAGTGAGAAGTTTTTTAATCACATTGACCCAAAATCGGTTTAGCATCCGTCGTTCCCGGTGTCTGGAGGGCTTTCGATGTACGAACTAGATCAGCGCATTTTGCGGACCGATATATCCGGTATGCCGCTAGAGTGGATTGGTTACCAGGAGGCGGTTCGGCTCTATCACGCCGAACAAGTGGCCTATAACTGTGGCTCATTGCTTTACTGGGTACACGGGGGCATCAACGCGATGACAGGACGGCAAAGCAAAATCGCAATCCATTCCATCATCGCGACCGAAGGAAGCTCCTACGCTCACCTGCGCACCCACCGTGGTTACGTGCCGCCCCTATCAAACCCCGCCCTGTTTCGGCGCGATTTTCACGTGTGTTTGTACTGCGGAAATACCTTTCGCCCGTCCGATTTGTCCCGCGACCACGTAAAGCCGCTCGTTCAAGGAGGCCAAGATGATTGGACGAATGTGGTGACGGCGTGCAGACGGTGCAATCATTACAAAGGCGGGCGCACCCCAGAACAGGCGGGTATGGAGCTACTTGCGGTGCCTTTTGCCCCCAATCATGCGGAGTACATCTTTTTGCAGGGACGTCGAATTTTGGCCGATCAGATGGAATTTTTACGCGCACATTTTCCGCGGAGTAGCCCACTTCACGAGCGTTTACAGCGCCTCAGTTAGCCTTGCTCCCGCTAAAGGTTGCCCAATAAACGGTGTTACTCTTTTGGCGAGCTAATTAGAATGAATATAAGTTCCGACCAATCGCCAAAGAGGGGTCCCATGGATCGCTACACATTGCAACGCGCCGGCCTGCGGGTCACACCTACACGTTTAGAGGTGTTACAACTGTTGGCTGAAGTTCCAGGTCGCCATTGGAGTCCAGAAGCGATTCATCAAACGCTGCTCGAACGCCAAGGTAAATCCACGCTTTCAACGGTGTATCGCGTACTCACCGACCTGGAAAATGTCGACCTCGTCAAGCGTCACCATTTTTACGGAGAAGGTTCGGTATTTGAGGTCAATCGTCTGACGCACGATCACCTAATTTGTGAAAAATGTGGTGAAGTCGTGGAATTCAACGATGCTCAACTCGAACAGCGTCTTAAAGACATCGCCCAAAATCTCGGCTTTCAGTTAACCGAACGGGCATTACATCTGCGCGGTCGCTGCAAACCCGAACGCTGTAAATCTTTGCAATGCAACCCTTCGTCATCACCGCCCTAACCGACGCCGTTTCTCGGGAACGGGTGCGGGGCTTGCTCATCGGCACAGCGGTGGGCGACAGCTTGGGGCTTCCCACAGAAGGGCTATCTCCCTGCCGCCGCGCCAAACTTTTCCCCGGCCCGTGGCGACAACGCTTCTTACCGAATTGGGGCATGGTAAGCGATGACACCGACCATACGGTATTTGTGGCTGAATCCTTACTGGTCGCCCCGAATGCCCCTCGCCGTTTTCGGGCGAACCTTGCGGGGAAACTGCGCAGTTGGCTGTTAACCTTACCCCCTGGCATTGGTTGGGGCACTTTGCGGGCGATTTTGAAGCTCTGGTTATGGATTCCGCCCCCTTATTCCGCCGTGTACTCAGCGGGGAATGGGCCTGCGATGCGAGCGGCGCCATTGGGCATTCTGGACGACCTCACCCAAGTTGCTGAATTTGTTCATCATTCGACCATTTTAACGCATCGCGATCCCCGTGCAGAAGTGGGGGCACAAGCGATTGCGTTGTGTGCCCATCTCGCGTTGCGCATGCCCCCTAATGCGCCCCCTCCGGAGAAATTAGCCCAGCAGTTGGCTGCCCTCGCCCCCAAAGACATGGAATGGCAACAACGGGTGTTGCAGATGAAACAGGGTTGGCGATCCGAACAACCCGCTCAGCAATTCGCCCAAATGACGATGGGAGGGACGGGGGTGAGTGGTTATGTGTATCACAGCGTCCCCATGGCGATTTACTGTTGGCGACGGTACTGGGGCGACTTTGAAACCGCACTATCAGCGGCCCTCGATGGGGGAGGAGACACGGACACGGTGGGCGCAATGACGGGTGCGTTGGTGGGGGCTCAGGTCGGGGTGGCCGGTATTCCAACGGATTGGGTCTCGCAAATTTACGATTTCCCTCATGGAATCAGCCACTTACGCTATCTTGCGGATGCTCTCGTCAATCAACGCGAACGCCCTCCACGGTCTTGGATTTCGTTGTTATGGCGTATCCCGATTTTCTGGCTGTGGACCGTACCGATATGGTGGTTAAACGCTTTCTTGATGTTGAGTTTGCGGCTGTCTTTTCCCTTACTTTCTAGTTTATTTTGGCGTTGGCCATTATTGGTCATCCGTAACCTATTTTTTTTACTTATCGTGTTATCGCACGGAATTCGCCGTTTATTACCGCCATACTAGGCGATTCCTTACATTCGCAAACACTGTCGTGCCAATTCCCAGAATACATTGGCTTTCCGCTCACTTTGCGCTTCTCGCATCACATCGCGACAATGTTCCAAACATTTAACTAACTCCTGTTTAGTATCACAACGTTTAGCGCGTTCAACCAGCGGTGTCGCCATAAATCCAAACTGTTGTTCGATTAAAGTTGTGATTTCGTCGCGCATTATTTTTAGATCCTCCTCATTTAATGGAAGCTGATCCGGGTCAATTTCGATCAAGCCGCGACCTTCTAATTGCGAAAGTGATGCGGGGACATTCCCCAACTTACTGTACCGATCGGTCAATTCATCAATGGACAGTCGCCCGTTGACTAAAACAAGGATTGCACGCTCTAAGACCGATAATACGGCATTATTGGACTGTAGAATTTCCTTACCAAAGGAGGTTTTGCGATACACCGTCATAAGTCAGTTTTCTCCGATAAATGGATGGGGCACGCTAAAGGTAAGTCGCGAGATAAAGAATCAGCACAATCGTTAAAATGAGGGTCGTCATCGGAATTTCCCGAAATTTACCGCTCAACGCATAAATGAGCGTATGGGCCACAATCCCAAAGGCAATTCCATGAGCAATGTTAAATGTAAATGCCATGCTCGCCAAAGTAAGGAATGCGGGGATATTATCCTCAATGTCAGTCCAGTCCATGTCGGCAATGCCCCGCATCATCATCGCCCCCGTAACAATCAAAGCGGGTGCAGTGGCCACAGCGGGAATCGCTGCCAGTAAGGGAATCGCAAATAACGCCCCGATAAACATCAATCCCGCGACAATCGCCGTTAATCCCGTTCGTCCCCCGACCTGCAAAGCCACTGCCGATTCCACAAAGGTCGTACTAGGACTTAAACCCGCCCCGCAACTCACCATTCCTCCCGCACTATCCCAAATGTAGGTGCTGGTCGAACCAAACACGCGATTGTCCTCGTCCGTTAACCCCCCCAAACGGCCTAACGCGCAAAATGTCCCGGCGCTATCCAACAGGTTCAGGAAGAAAAACCCCACGATGACCCCCCACACCGCCGATTCGGCCAGTGCCTCAAACCGCAAATGGCTGAAATTTAGGGTGGGAAAAGTTGGCATTTGAAAGGGTTGTGTAGGCATTTGCCACATACCCAAAACCAGCGATAGCAGTCCCGAGGCAACAATGCCCAATAGAATCGCGGCAGGCAGCCGTCGCACCATCAGCGCACCGGTCAGAATGATGCCGAAAAACGTAATCAACACGGTTGGGCTGGTCACTGAACCCAGCGTAATCATCGTCGCGGGCGAGGCGACAGTTAACCCGGCATTCTGAAAACCGATGAGCGTCAGAAATAATCCCACACCCGTCATCGCCGCCAGTTTCACCGACTTTGGGAACGCATCGACTAAGAAATCCCGCAGTCCGACCAGCGTAAACACGAGAATACAGGCACTCGAAATAAACGCGGCGGTAATCACCGACTCCCACGGTAACTGGTAAGAAAATACGCCGCCAAAGACGAAATACGCCGCCATTCCCATTCCGGGCGCAAGAATAAAGGGTCGATTCGCAAATAACCCCATCATCAACGCGCCCAACGCACTCACCAATGCAATGAGCGTTGCGCCTTCCTCAAGGGGCATTCCCGCCCGTTGAAGCAAGGGAGGGATGAGAAACAGAATGTAGCTCACCGAGAAAAACACCGTCACACCCGCAAGAATTTCGCGTGACCAACGGGAACCTCGTTCTTTAATTTGAAACACTGGAATACGACCTTTTACTTACTTGAGGGGAAGCCTTTTCATCGTGTCATTTTTGGCTAATTTGTTCCTTGACACAGGTAAGTTTTTTAATGCAACCCGTATTTATTTAGCGCGTTTAATTTGTGACACTGGAATACTAATCGCGCCCCCAAGCGTTTTAGGCCGTCGCTCCACCCGCCAACCATGCCCGTACACCAGTTCACAAGTTGCTGGTAACAAGCCCATTTCATCCCGTTGGGCTTCGTACAGCGCTTGCATTTGACGAAACCGTGTTTTTCCCGTCAGCGTCGTTCTTCGCGACCACAAACTATTGATTTCCCCCGTTAATCGTAAATCGCTGAACAAAGCGGCGGTATTTGGATAGGTCACGGTAAAGCAGTCGACATCCATCACAGGATCGGCAAACCCCGCTCGAATAAGGGCATCACCGAGATCGTGCATGTCGATAAACGGCACAACGTGGGGAAAATCATCGACTTGCCGCCAAGCGTTCCGCAGTTCCTTTAATGTATCGGGCCCCAGGGATGTGAAGAAAAAGAGGCCGTTAGGGCGCAAA
The DNA here is from genome assembly GCA_964613675.1 of uncultured Candidatus Competibacteraceae bacterium. Classification (GTDB taxonomy): domain Bacteria; phylum Pseudomonadota; class Gammaproteobacteria; order Competibacterales; family Competibacteraceae; genus DAIUCA01. Next base: position 9,721 of record CAZTIH010000014.1, on the reverse strand, counting down.
ATTCGTTGGCACTCCGCTAGGACGCCGTCTAATTCATCAAAGCAGGGCAACGCAAGATGAGAAAAAATTAAATCCACCGTCTGATCCGCAAAGGGCAATGCCGTCCCCTCTGCACAGACGGCCATTTGTGCTCGCCATCCCTGTTGCCACTTTCGGCGACGACGCCATTGCTGCCCCATCGCCCACGCAGCATCGACCCCGATGATCTGCGCTTTTGGATACCGTTGCGCAAGTTTTGCCGTCAACAACCCCGTTCCACAGCCCAAATCGACAATGCGCGTCGGCGTCATGCGGATCCAATCGAGCCGTTCCAGCAACGAATTGCCTAATTTCTGGACGACGACGGCGTGACGATCATAATGCGCGGCCACCCGATTATAAGCCTTGAAAATCAAGGTTTTATCTCGACGAAAATCGGTCGTCATGAAAAAAATCCTCTATTTATTATTGCCTTGTAGCCCCCTGAAAGGCTGCTTTAGCATGTGTTGGTTAAAATAAAGTGCAAAATAAAGCTCACCATCACTGCATCCATTGCCATGTCCGCACTGCTTATCTCCTGTAATGCTCCCTCCGCTCCTCCTGCGGGGCTGTTGGCTTTTGACAGCGCCTTCTTGGCGACTCATACCGACCCCTACGCTTTGCGATACTCGTCTGATACCCCAGATGCGTTAAGCTTTTGGCTGGCACAACAGGTCGTTTCCGAGCCACTCAACTTGATTTTGCACGTTCGGCGGATTCTTTGGCATGAGCAACGCGGCGAAGTGGACGCCCTGACCGGCGCTTTAGTGGATCTCTTTATTGCTCTTGGCACCAAAGGTACGCCGCTTCGCAAACGATTTCTGAAGCGAGTTCAGGGCAAAATTCCCGATCAATGGAAAAGCGTGTTGGAACAGCATTTTAATGAGGACTTAACTACGGTGGCCCTACCTAGCCTACCCATTTGGTCCCGACTCATGCCCTGTGCGGGGTTACGCGATGTTTTGCAAATTCGACGCAAGGCAACGGTAAATAGCCAGTCCACCTTGGAGGAAGTCCGCGATCTCATCGACAGCGGTTTGTTAACGCAGGCCCAAAGTCAACTTGAACGCGCCATCATCGCTGCCCCTCAAGACCCTGCGCTGCACTATGAATTGATTGCGTTGTATCGCAGCACCCGAAATTCAACTCGGGCCGAACCCCTGTACCACCAACTTGCCCCCTCTCTGTCTCCCGAACTTGCAACGGCTTGGCATGAACTCGGCAAGTCATTGAATTTTTAGGAGGTTATTGTGAAACCCGTCGTAATTTTTGCGTTGGGCATGAGTATCACCGCCGTTAACCTATTGGAAATGGCCCTCAAAAAGTCGGGGAAGGGACGTTATCTCTTGGGAAATGCCGATCAAGCTGATGTGGTCATTCTCGACTTCGATCATGTGAATAGCGCCCAACTTGTGGAGGCTCAACGGAACCAATTTCCCGATCGTCCGATTTTAGCGCTCTCGATTCGTCCCCAAAACGACCCTCGTCTGCATCATCTACAAAAGCCGATGCGCGTGGACACTTTGCTTAAGGCACTGGAAACCGCGCTAATTCCATCCAAATCGTCCGTCCCCTCGCCAGCCGCAAACAAGCGAGAAGAGGCCCCCATCAAGCCCATCTCGCCTATATTGCACGCGCCGATCGACAAAACGCGGGAGGTTTTAGGCCCCAATTTAGGGGGGCGTCTGCGCAACGATGGAAATGACACCACGACGATGCGTACCCTTAGCGATACGCAACAGTTACGTACCCGTAGCGCAACCAAAATGATGGAAACCGAGGCCATTCATTCGCTCTGTGGCGTAGGCCCCGATGTCCCTTTAGAGGATTCTCGACGCGCCCCAGCCGCGTTTTACGATCCCCAAAATTTTGTCCAAGGGCGCATTTTGCAGGCTTTACACGCAGCTCAACCCCATCATGTTCCCATCCAGATCCAAGCTATCAAGCCCATTGTCATTTTTCCGGAAAAGCAACTCGCATTTACCGAACTCGATGAACGGCGGCTGCGGGCCGTCTGTTTGATGCCATTAGCGACGACGATCAAAAGTTGGCAACTATTGCCCGCAGACTACGAACCTAATGCGGCGCAATCCCCTATCGAACTCGAAACTTTTCTGTGGCAGGTAGCATTGTGGACGGCTCACGGTCGACTCCCCACGGGAACGGATCCTCATCGTCCCATTGGCTTAAGGGGCTGGCCGAATATGACTCGCCTGCTGCTGCCCCCCCATTCTTTACGTATTGCCGCGCTGTGGACCCGTCAGTTTATTTCGCCCGTCGAGACTGCACGTTGTCTGGGCATTCCCCAACGCAATGCGTTTAGCTTCTACAGTGCTTGCAACGCAATCAATTTACTGGAATACGCCCCAGAAAAATCCCAAAGTGCACGCGATGCTACGCTTCAAGCCTCTTCCCAACGGGGATTCTTCCAACGACTACTCGGCGTATTGGGACGCACAGCATAAATGGCGTCACAAAATTATAAGATCATATTTACCGGGCCAGTAGGGGCGGGAAAGACCACCGCAATTAGAACCTTGAGCGATGATCCATTGGTATCCACCGAAGCGAAAGCTCAGGACATGACGAAGTCTCGTAAGAGTACGACGACCGTTGCAATGGATTACGGCATCCTCAAATTGAACGATAAAGAACGCATCCATTTGTATGGAACCCCTGGCCAAGAACGGTTTGATTTTATGTGGGACATTCTGACTGAAGGCGGCATTGGGCTTATTTTATTACTTGACAATACGCGCCCAGCCCCACTCCAGGATCTGAAATTTTTTACCGATGCGTTTCAGACTTTTATTGCGAAAACAGCACTTGTCGTAGGCGTGACCCGTGCCGATGAAAAACGCGAACCTTTTATCAGCACTTACCGTACAGCGCTGAAGGCGCACGGGTTAAAGTCTCCCATTTTTCAGGTCGATGCGCGTGAACGCCACGACGTCGTGATGTTAGTGCAAGCCCTTTTATACAGCCTCGATCCCGGACTAGAAGATTAGATGAGCCAGTTCACCCTTGATAAACCAGCCTTTATGTTGCCCACGCCTGCGGGGGCCTACCATGTAGCCTGTACCCAAGCCCCTGAAACCCTTCGCTATTTTTTATTCAACATGATGGGGCAGCAAAGCAGTCAGTGGGGCGACGAGTTAACCCTTCAGCGTTGGCACGGCGGCACCGCCACAGAATCTTTGGAATTGCTATACCACCTTCATCAGCGCCAATGGGTAATTGGTGAATCCCAGCAACGACTCGCCCCCATCGGTCCGCTTCCCGACATCACCCCGACATTACTCGAACCCCTCTCGGCGTTAGGACACGCGCTGCTCGCCGATGAACAGGGAATTTACATTGCCACGGCGGGTTTTCACCACGAAACGGCGGAGGAATTAGCGGCTTTAAGCGGGGATTTGCTGAATATCAACCGACGTCATGGGGGGCTACTTCAACACAACCTCGGTATGAACCATCGAGGCTGGGCCCTCAGCGATGCGAGCGGTCACAGCCAACTAGGCGTGTGGCCCATCATCATCAACGAGCTGGCCTTTACTTTGGTCATCAAAGGGATGCCCAATCTCAATCAAGTAGCGTTTCGGGATCTTATCTGGACGCTAACTTGGCGTTACTGGCAGTCGTAATTCAAAACTAATCTAAGAGGAGTCTCGTCCATGCGCGAAGAAATGTTGATGTCGGTATTAAGTGAGTTAAACGGGACTTCCGCCGACATAGAAGCCTCATCGGTCATTTCGACGGATGGGTTAATGATGGCCGCTTTATTACCGGCGGGCTTGGACGAGGATCGCGTGGGCGCAATGAGCGCGGCAATGTTGTCGCTCGGAAATCGAACCTCGCTTGAACTCGGTAGAGGTCATTTGGAACAGGTGCTGGTGAAGGGGGATCACGGTTACGTTCTGATGACTCAAGCTGGGGAAGATGCGGTCGTTGCCGTGTTAGCGAAACCCAACGCACGGCTTGGGCTCATTTTTCTCGATGTCCGACGCGCAGCGGATGCCATCAAAAAACTCATTTAGGAAGCCGATCTCATGCGCGACATGGTAGAAGCAGATGTGGGTCAAGCACCGTTTAGAGAGTTCACCCTGAGTTATTTTGAAGGGATGACCCGCCGCGTCCTCGTAACCGATCTCGAAATCCCCTTCCCCGATGGGAAACTGATTGTTTCGTGTACAGATTTAATCGGCAAAATCACTCATGCGAATGCGTCGTTCGTGGAGATGTCTGGTCATGAGCGGGCCGATTTAATCGACGAATATCACAGCATTTTACGTCATCCCGATATGCCAGCGGTGGCATTCAAGGATTTATGGGACACCGTAGCGGCGGGAAAAAAATGGCATGGTTATGTCAAGAATTTACGTAAAGACGGCGGATTTTACTGGGTCTATGCCACAGTGATTCCCAACGTACGGCAAGGAAAAATCGTCGGTTACACCTCTGTTCGTCGAAAACCCTCCCGCCGCAAAGTACAAGAAGCCGAAATCTTGTACAAAACTCTGCGAGAAACAAAATGAATACGCACATTTTTACGGTTAGTCCGGATTTTGACCCTGAAAAAATTGCGGGCTGGTTTATTTTCAACACATGGCTGCAACGGCATCTCAACTTGCCCATTCATTTAGAGATGTTTAGTGATTTTCCCAGCCAACAGCAGGCGATTCGCGAAGACCGCCTCGATCTCATTTACGCCAATCCCTACGATGCGACAATGCTCGTTCGCGAAAAAGGGTTTATTCCAATTGCCCGCCCGATAGAGAAGCAGGATGAAGCGGTTATTCTCGTGCGCGCAGACTCGCCAATTCAGCACATTGATGATCTCAAGCCCAATCTCTGCATCGCCAGCACCCTCGATCCCGATGTCAATATGATTGGCATGATCATGATCGAACCTGCCGACATTCCCAAAGACCAGATTCGACGCATCACGAAAGCAAACCATTTATTGGTCGCTAAGGCGTTGTTGCGGGGTGAAGCCGATGTGGGCTTTATTCTGCAAGAAGCCTTTGAGAACTTCTCTAAGATGCTTAAAATGCAGCTACGGCCTTTGGTGACGAGCGCGATTCGCGATATTTCTCATGCGTTACTGGTCGGGCCTCGCCTAGCCAAATATAAGCCGCAATTGTTAGAACATCTCCTAAACATGAAGACTGACCCTAAAGGCCCTAGTGTTCTGGAGGGCCTCGGCTTCCAAGGCTGGGAAATTTTAGAAGCTGAGGAGATGGAGTTTATGATCGATCTAATGGATACGCTGAACGACTAGACGAACTAACTAGCGTTTCAGAAAACGCCACACAAGCGGCAATAAAACAGCTGCAAGTAATGTTTCCAACAAGGTACTCAACCAAAATGGGGCGAGTCCTGTTGCGAGGGCGGTCTCCAGCCCGATGAGTTGGCTTAACCAGCCAACGCCTAGCAGAAAAATCACGCCATGTCCCAAGGTCATGGCCAACAGAGAGAGATCCCAACGGCGATCCCAACCCCGTTCGGCTAAATACCCCATCAGCGCAGCGGCGGCGAGAAATCCACATAAGTAACCGGCGGTGGGGCCAGCGAAATAAGCGAATCCGCCCCCTTGCGAAAAGACGGGTAAGCCAATCGCACCCTGGAATAAGTAAAAGCCGACAGTTAACGCAGCCAATCGGTACCCAAAACTCATCCCAATCAGCAACACCACTGCGGTCTGCATGGTGAAGGGGACTGGGTCAAAAGGAATCTGGATTTTGGCAGAAATTGTCAGTAACGCTGCCCCCACAAACATCAACAGAATGTCGCGCAAAAGTCGCTGAGAAGTTGCAGGAAATAGCGTTTGAACGAGCGGAAAATGAAGCGTGGCACTCATGATGGTAGTCACCTCGGTTGTTTTGGTAAAAAATTTTATTTAGTGGTGATCGGGATCGTAACGCACATCGACCCAGTCATCCTTACGAATTTTCTGAAGCTCCATCACAGAGGCCGGGATCAGGATGGCGGCGGCAAGTAGCCAAAAAATGACGTACCACAACCAATCGCCCGGGAAAAAAATTCCCACCGCAACTAATGAACCGACCACGCCGTAAAATCGGTAAGCGGCTTTCTGAATGTAAGCCCCTACCTTGGGATTAGGATGATGGCGGTTCATGGCGTAAATTAACATCGACAACCCAAACCAAAAAATCAATAAGGGAAACGGAATTACAATGGACACGATAGTACCGTAATGAAACCAAGTCGCCGCATTGCGGGCATCGCTGCCTTTAGCGATTTTCTGTGAATTATGTTCTGACATGAAGCATTAATGGGGTGGAAAATGATGAATTTGCATAGTAATCGGCGTTCTTTGAGAGTCAACGCGCTATTAAGAGAATGGTCATTTTGGCTATTTCCTCCGCGATGTCTGGATTGTGGAACGGTGTCGCCCGAACCCCGTGATCTCTGCAATGACTGTTTTGGACGATTAGCGCGACAAGCGGAAACACTTTACGCTCACCCTAGCTTATCTGATGCGCCTATTTTTGCGCCTTTTCGTTATCAAGAACCCATCTCACAGTGGATACAGCATTTTAAATATCCCCCTCACCAACTCTCCCTTGGCGACTTGTTAGCCGATTTGCTGGTACAGGAAATTCAGAAATACGAACTTCCGCGCCCTACGGCGATTCTTCCGATTCCGTCTCACCGTCACCGCCTTCGCGAACGAGGATTCGATCAATGTCGTGAGCTAGCACGGGGAATGAGCCGCCGATTAGGTATCCCTGTTCTTCCGCCCAGAACGCTGGTAAGGGTCAAAAACACGCTCCACAATGCCAATCTAAGCGATTGGGAAGCGCGTACCGACAACCTAAGAGATGCGTTTCAACTCTTAAGCCCTTTACCCGCTTCAGTCGCACTCCTCGACGATGTATTCACCACGGGCGCAACCTTTGCGGCGGCGGTCGATGCCATTCGTTCTGTCGATGAAGCGGTTAACTTGCAACTCTGGGCAATCGCTAGAGCTTAACTTATTGATTTACAAAACATTATCCCGGAGGCCACATCATTTGTCGTCCCCCCAACAGATGCAGATGAATGTGATACACATGTTGTCCACCGTCTTGATTGCAGTTCATTACGACGCGATACCCCTTTTCCGCAATGCCTTCTTGGGCTGCAATTTCTTGGGCCGCCAGAAAAAGCTCCCCGATCAGGTGCGCATCACTTTTGTCGATGGCATTAATCGTCGGAATAGACTTTTTCGGGATAATCAGAATATGTGTCGGGGCCTGGGGACTGATGTCTCTGAACGCCAATACGGTATCGGTCTCATAGACAATTTTAGCGGGGATCTCCCGTCGAATAATTTTGTTAAAGATGGTTTCAGTCATCGCATTCTCCGCGTTTAACGTTCTGATAACAGGATTTACAGATTAAATTTCCGCCGTCCAGAGAACGCATGGGCCAAAGTTGTCTGGTCGGTGTACTCCAGTTCGCCCCCCAACGGAACACCGTGAGCAATTCGCGTCATGGCAATGCCGAATTGTTGCGCTAATTCAGCGATATAGTAAGCCGTCGCTTCCCCCTCTACCGTGGGGTTGGTCGCCAAAATCAATTCGGTAATCTCGCCACTAGCCAGTCGCTCCTCCAACAAATCCAGACCGAGTTGCGCAGGCCCCATGCCATCGAGAGGTGATAAGCGGCCCAACAGTACGAAATAGCGCCCGCGATACCCCACGGCGTGTTCTAGTGCGAGGACATCCGCAGGCGTTTCGACGATACAGAGAATTTGGCTATCCCGTCGGTCATCAGCACAAATACCGCAGATTTCGTCTTCGGTGAGGTTGCGACACGAGCGACAATGCCCCATGCGTTCAAGCGATTGCGTGAGGACATCGACTAACCGCTGTGCCCCTTCTCGATTGCGCTCCAGCAAATGCAACGCCATTCGTTGAGCGGTTTTGGGGCCGACGCCCGGTAAACATCGCAGCGCCGTCACCAGTTGCCCGAACAACGTGGACATAAATAGGAGTGATTTGCTTAGAAGGGCAACTTGAACCCACCTGGCAGATTTAACCCAGCCGTCATGCCCGAGTAACGTTCTTGGGTAAGCTGTTCGATTTTCCGAACGGCATCGTTCATCGCCGCGGCGATCAGATCTTCGAGCATGTCTTTATCATCGTCTTTGAGTAACGAATCATCGAGTTCGACGCGCTTGGCGGCATATTTTCCCGTCAAGGTTACCTTCACTAAACCACCACCCGCTTCGCCAGTGACTTCTAAAGTCGCCAACTCTTCCTGCGCTTTTTGCAGATTTTCCTGCATTTTTTGCGCTTGTTTCATCAGATTGCCGAGGCCGCCTTTCATCATTTTAGTAGCACCTTAAGTTGATGTTGCAAAATTATTCTGAATCTAATTTTGTCGGTTTAATCGACGTTTCATCGAGTTCTGCACCCAAATGCGTTTGGAGTCCCTGCACGATGGGATCCCTTAACAGCGCGGCTTTTAAATTTTCGTGCTCCGAAATAGCTGACGCAGACGCAGCAGAATTCTCATTTTTCGACATCGGAGAGGCGACATTTGTCACCGTTTCGCCGAGTTCCAAAGGACAAAAATGCAACATGCGCAACAATGCCATTTCAAAGCCGCTTCTGGTCGAGATTGCCCAGGCCAGTTCGCGCCGTGCAGATAACGCGATTTGGTAGGCAAGTTGTAAATCTTCGGGGGAAAACAAGGACAACAAGGCAGTAAGGGGCGAATCTAGGGCGTTCTGGCGTTCTGGTATGAGTTGTGCGACGGCCAACTGCTGTAACAACGCGGCTAACTCCCCTAACAACCCCTGGTAATCTGGGGCTAGGGCGTCGAGTTCAGCCACTTGAGAGAGCAACGATGCCCCATTTCTCGCAGCCAAAGCATTTAATAACCCAATCAACCGTCGCTGATCGACTCGCCCTAATAAGGTTGATACTTCATCAAGTTTAAGAGTATCCCCTCCGTACGCTCTTGCTTGATCTAACAAACTCAACGCATCGCGCAAGCTACCATCCCCAACCTGGGCAATGAGCTGTAAAGCGGCCTCTTCAGCTTGAATGTGTTCGAGATCGGCAATTTTCCGTAGATGTTCTGCAATCACCGTTTCAGGGACACGTCGCAGATGAAATTGCAGACAGCGCGATAACACCGTTGGCGGGACTTTTTGTGGGTCGGTCGTCGCTAACAGAAACTGCACATGCGCCGGCGGTTCTTCTAATGTCTTCAGCAGCGCGTTGAAACTACTCTTAGAGAACATGTGTACTTCGTCGATAAGATACACCTTAAAACGGCCTTGACTCGGGGTGTACTGGACATTATCGAGAAGTTCTCTTGTGTCATCGACCCCCGTTCGCGACGCGGCATCGACTTCGATCAGATCGACAAACCGCCCCTCATCCACCGCTTTACAGATCGTACAGACCCCACAAGGCTCAGGCGTAATACCCGTTTCACAGTTCAGCGCCTTAGCCACTAATCGGGAAAGCGTGGTTTTGCCAACACCACGTGTCCCCGTAAATAAGAGGGCTTGATGGAGCTGTTGCTTGGAGAGGGCATGATGCAGGGCGCGAACTACGTGGGCTTGACCGACGAGTTCGCTAAAGCGTTTGGGACGATAAACGCGGGCAAGAACGCGGTGAGTCATAAATCACTCGTCGGGGAGATGCCCCCCGCCCGCCACACCACGGCACCCGACCTCACC
>CAZTIH010000013.1:10325-33288 GCA_964613675.1 uncultured Candidatus Competibacteraceae bacterium | reverse complement strand
TGGCCGCGCAGACCGAACGCTTTGTGGGCGATGACCATGTGACGGCGGTTCAACTCAGCGATGGTCGCCAGCTCCCCGCCGATTTAGTCGTATTAACCCTTGGGATTCGCCCCAATATCGCGCTTGCACAACAGGCACATCTCCCTTGTCATCGCGGCATCGTGGTGGACGACCAATTGCGCACCGAGGATCCGGCAATTTTTGCCCTGGGCGAATGTGCAGAACATCGCGGGGTTACGTACGGCCTCGTCGAACCGCTGTGGGAACAGGCCCGCGTCGCCGCGCTCACCCTCAAAGGTGGAAATCAGGCTTACGTCGGCAGTCTCCCCAGCGCCAAACTCAAGGTCAGCGGGATCAATTTATTCTCCGTAGGGGTCATCCAAGCTACCGAACACGACCAAGAATTGGTGTTACGGGATTCGGCTTGGGGGGTGTACCGCAAGTTAGTGGTGCGCGACGACCGCTTAGTGGGGGCCGTCCTGTACGGCGATGTGGGCGACGGACTGTGGTACGCCCAACTGATTCAACATCAAACCTCAATCACTGCCCTTCGCGAACGCCTGTTGTTTGGGTTTGCGGCCTGTAGCGGGAGAGCCGCATGAACGCTCCAATCCCTGTACCGCCTCAAGCATCGTCCACGGTCACCCGTCCCGCAAAAGCCATTACCCGCACGACCTGCCCTTACTGTGGGGTGGGGTGTGGGGTGGTTGCCGAACAACGGGGAAAGGTATGGCAGGTGCGCGGCGATACGACTCACAAAGCCAATTTGGGACGGCTATGTGTCAAAGGCACCGCCCTCGCCGAAACCCTCCAACTCGATCACCGTCTGCTCTATCCCGAAATCGACGGCCAGCGCGTGCCCTGGTCGGTCGCTCTGGACGATGTAGCGCACCGTCTTCAACAGGTCATTGCTACCGATGGCCCCGAAGCAGTCGCTTTTTATGTCTCGGGCCAGTTGCTCACGGAGGACTACTACGTCGCCAATAAACTCATGAAGGGCTTTATTGGGACGGCCAATATCGACACCAATTCGCGTTTGTGCATGGCATCGAGCGTGGCAGGTCACAAGCGGGCATTTGGCAGCGATACCGTGCCCAATCTCTACGAAGACTGGGAACATGCCGATCTCGTAGTGCTCGTGGGAACCCATCTCGCGTGGTGCCACCCGGTGCTCTACCAACGACTGGCGATGGCGAAGAAAAAGCGTCCCCAACTCCAAGTGGTCGTCATTGACCCACGCCGTACCGCGACCTGTGATCTGGCCGACCTTCATTTAGCCATTCGTCCCCAAAGCGACCTCGCCTTGTTTAACGGCTTGCTGGCTTACTTACACCGACAGGGCGTCGTCGATACGGATTTTTTGAACCACACCGAGGGGTTAGCCGACACTTTGGCCGTCGCCAATTCCCTATCGCTCGCACAAATTGCCGAACACACGGGCGTGTCGCAGACGGCATTAACCGATTTTTACGCACGCTTTGCCGACCATCCCAAAACGGTGACCGTGTACTCCCAAGGGGTCAATCAGTCCACCGGTGGCACCGACAAAGTCAATGCCATCCTGAATTGCCATCTGTTGACCGGGCGCATTGGTAAAGTGGGGTGCGGGCCTTTCTCGGTGACGGGACAGCCCAACGCGATGGGGGGACGGGAAGTCGGAGGATTGGCCAATCAGTTAGCGGCCCACATGGATTTTACTTCGGACGCCATTGACCGCGTGGGCCGTTTTTGGCAAGCCCCCCACATGGCCACGCGCCCCGGTTTGAAGGCCGTCGAGCTATTTCAGGCCGTTGATCGGGGTGAAATTAAGTTCATTTGGATTATGGCGACCAATCCCGTCGCGAGTTTGCCCGATGCCGAGACGGTTCGACGGGCATTAGCACGGTGTCCCCATGTCATCGTTTCGGATGTGGTTCGCGACACCGATACCTTGCGACAGGCCCACGTGCGATTACCGGCACTGGCCTGGGGAGAAAAAAGCGGCACCGTCACAAACTCAGAGCGGTGCATTTCGCGTCAGAAGCGCTTTCTCCCCAAACCCGATGAAGCCAAGGCGGATTGGTGGATGGTGTGCGAAGTGGCGAAGCGGCTGGGGTACGAAAAAGCCTTTGATTTCCCCAATGCAGCCGCAATTTTTCGCGAACATGCGGCGTTGTCGGGCTTTGAAAATAGCGGCACTCGCGATTTCGATGTGAGTGACTATCAATCCCTAACCGATGACGACTATCGCCACCTCAAGCCGTTTTATTGGCCCGCCGCCGGGACACGACAGGGGGGACGATTTTTTGCGGACGGCCGATTTTTCACCCCCAATGGCAAGGGGCGCTTTATCCCTACGCCGCTGTCTCTCCCCCTCGCCGTAAACCCCGATTTTCCCGTCACGCTGAACACTGGGCGGATTCGCGATCAGTGGCACACCATGACGCGCACCGGGTACGCCCCCCGTTTAACGGATCACATCAGCGAACCCTTTCTCGAAGTGCATCCCGATTTAGCAGCGCGTTACGGACTGCGGGACGGTTATTTAGTGAAGGTGACCAGTCGTTACGGTGCGTTATTGGTGAAGGCCCAGATCACGCCAGAAACCCCTGTCGATGCAGTCTTTCTGCCCATGCACTTTTGTGCGCCCTTCGCCAAATTTCGAGCGGATGCACTGGTCAACCCAGACTGTGACCCTGTTTCTGGCCAACCGGGCCTCAAACAAACGCCGGTACACATCGAACCCATTGAGATGCCCCATTACGGCTTTGTGTTAACCCGCGAACCGTGGCCGCAAACCGCTTTAGATCAACTCGATTACTGGGTCCAACGCCCTGCAAACGGCTACTGGCACCTCGAATTTGCCACCCAACAGCCCCTCGATGCCGCACAATTTTTAGCCCACAGCGCATGGCCCGAAATGCTTCATTCGATGATGACGGTGCTGAGTTACGAGGATGTGACCCAAAACGACCTGCGTTATGCCGTAATGTTAGGAGAATCTCTTCAATTCGTCTTGTATCGGAATAAAAAGCCGATTAGCCTCGAAAAAACTTGGTTAGGCGAACGATTTCACGGTCCCCTCAACCCCATCCAACGGCGTGCCCTACTCAACGGGGGCTTGACGGCGGGATTGGTGGATCAAGGGCGGCTGATTTGTGCCTGTCATCAGGTGTACAGCCACTCGCTTGTTGAGGCGATTAAACAGGGGCACCGCACGGTGGAAGACCTCGGTTTACGGCTGAAAGCGGGGACAGGCTGCGGGTCTTGCGTACCGGAACTGCGGGCACTACTGAAGTTGCACAACTAAACAAAACCTGGGGATGCAGATGAACAATATTGTTGTTTTACCGACGAAAAATCGCCGTCCTCGGGGACGGGTCTCGCTCGTGGGGGCGGGCCCGGGCGACCCCGAACTGTTGACGCTTAAAGCCCTCCGTTTCTTGCAAACGGCGCAGGTGGTTCTACATGACCAACTCATTTCGCCCTCCGTCTTGAACCTGATTCCTTCGTCCACCCGTCGCATTGAAGTGGGCAAACGGTGTGGACGGCGAAGTTGGGAACAATCGCGCATCAACCAATTGTTAATTGCGTTGGCCCGTCGCGGTTTGCGGGTGTGTCGGCTGAAGGGGGGAGACCCGTTTCTCTTTGGACGAGGCGGCGAGGAACTGGCAGCGCTACAGGGTGCGGGCATCGACGTGGACGTGGTTCCTGGCATCACGGCGGCGATGGGCGCGGCAACGGCGTTCCACATGCCGTTGACCCACCGCGATCACAGTAAGGGCGTCACTTTTATTACGGGGAGCCGACAGAGCGACGGACAATTGGATTTACCGTTTGAAGTGTTGGCGAAAAATCGTACGACTTTGGTGGTGTACATGGGGCGACGACTGGCCAAAGACATCGCAACCCAACTGATTGCCCATGGGATGGCGGCGTCAACCCCGATGGCGTTTGTGGTGCGTGCGACATGGCCCGATCAACGGCTGTATCAAGGAACCGTGGGGACGGTCGATCAGTGGCTTCCCCAAACGGACGATGCGGCATTGTTGGTGATTGGGGAGATCGCAGCCCTCGCGCAACCTACCGAATCGCTGGCATGTGAGTTGACGGCCAGTGCGGTCGAAATGGCGACCTCGGGTTGAATGGCGATTGACATGCTCCCCGCCCAAAATGGTGGAGACGGTGGAGTTTGTCGCGCATTCAAGTCAACCGACAAGCTCAGGCGTGCACCGACCCGAATTAGCGGATGAGAGGGCGATCATCTGCAGCGGGCTGATACACCGCCGAAAATTGTCCGATGGCCTGTTGAACCGCCTGAGGGTCATCGCTCACCTCCAACACATCAAACCCACAACGCACCATGAACAACGCTTGGTCGCGCTTAACCACGCCCGTCGCCCGCAACGCCCCGCGATACCCCAAACGCCGTAACCGCTGGGCCTGGCTATATGCTCGCCCATCTACCGCAGTGGGAAAATGCAACGCGACGAAGGGCCGTGACACGAGGGCCACAATCTCCTCGGCGGTGAGGTCGATTGCCTCGCTGTTGCGCCAATAAACGCCGACATCGCCCAGCAATTCTTCTGATGACACGCGCAGGTTTCGCCATCGTCGGTGAGAAATCGCACTGGGCATTTGGGTCAAGGAAGCATCGTCTTCGAGAAAAATTGTTTTAGTTTCAGTGATTTGCATAGACTCTTTCCTTAAAAGGGGTGAGCCCAATGCGCTGAACGGTCTGTAAGAAGGGTTCATCGAGTTCGCGATGTTCCACATACACCGTCAAAATCTTTTCGATGGTTTCCACCATATTTTCGTAGGCCACCGACGGCCCCAACACCTGCCCTAATGCGGCGTTTTCTTTAGAAGAACCGCCCAAGGTGATCTGATACCACTCTTCACCGTGTTTCTCGACGCCCAAAATGCCAATGTGCCCTACCGAGTGATGCCCACAACCATTCATGCACCCCGACACATTGAGCTGAATTTCACCGAGGTCGTACAGATAATCGAGATCGCTAAACCGTTCTTGCAGATTCTGCACGAGGGGAATCGACCGCGCATTGGCCAAGCTGCAATAGTCAAATCCAGGGCAACAAATGGCGTCAGCGAGGGTACGCAGATTGGGGACGGCCAGTTGTAACTTCTCTAACGCCTTCCAGACCTCAAATAAATCGCCCTGGCGAACATCGGCCAGTAACAGATTCTGATCGTGCGTCGAACGAATCATGCCAAAGCTAAATTGATCGGCTAAGTCCGCGACGGCGTCCATTTGATCGGCGGTCATGTCGCCTGTAGCACCGCTGGGGTTTTTGAGCGCCACAAATACGCCCCGATAACCGGGAACTTTGTGCGCTACCGTGTTTTGCTTAAACCACCGATTAAACAAGGGGTTATGCTGCAATTTTTCGTGACCACTGAGATCATTGGCCGCAGCAGCTTCGTAAGTGAACGGGGCAAAATCGGCTTGGATACGGGCCAACGTTTCGTAGGGAAAAGGGGGCGCACCCAACCGAATCTGTTGCCACTCTGCCTCCACCTGTGTACGGAATTCGTCGATTTTCAGACTATTGACCAAAATTTTAATCCGCGCTTTGTATTTATTATCGCGACGGCCCTGCTCGTTGTAGATCCGCAAAATCGCTTCCAGATAGTTCAGAATTTCGCTTTCGGGCACAAATGCCCGTAACGCCTTGCCAATCACCGGCGTGCGTCCTAATCCCCCGCCGACAAATACTTCAAATCCGATTTTTCCTTCCTGTTCAACGACATGTAAACCAATATCGTGAACTTGTGACGCGGCCCGATCCTTTGGCGAACCCGTAACGGCAATTTTGAACTTGCGCGGTAAATAGGAAAATTCGGGGTGTAAACTCGACCATTGGCGAATCAATTCACAGTACGGACGCGGATCTAATCGTTCATCCGCCGCAATCCCCGCTAAGTGATCGGTAGTGACATTCCGAATGCAATTACCACTTGTCTGAATGGCGTGCATATCCACTTCGGCAAGGGCATCCAGAAGGTCGGGCACTTCGGCAAGTTGTATCCAATTGAATTGAATATTTTGGCGGGTCGTAAAATGGCCAAACCCCCGATCAAAACGCCGCGCAATGTAGGCTAGTTGTCGCAACTGCCGCGATTCAAGGAGTCCGTAGGGAATCGCTATCCGCAACATCGGATTGTGGCGTTGCAGATATAAACCATTCATCAGACGTAACGGACGATATTCATCTTCACTCAGCGTCCCTGCCAGATAGCGTTGCGTTTGGTCGCGAAATTGTGCCGCACGCGCCTTTACAAAGTCACGGTCAGCATGGGTGTAGCGGTACATCGGTTTTCTCCCACTTAATCAGTTTTCAAAATGCCCTAGTTACTGAGTCTAAAGGGCAATTTTTTATTCTAAAAAAGACTTTGATTTCATTAAAAACAGTAAAAAAGTTATATTTAATGTTTACGGGGTAGGTGCGGTTGCGTGTTGCAACTGACGACGCCAACGCTGTTGCTGCCGATACCGTCGCCAGCTTGTGGCCAATACGCCTCGACGCGGTGCAAAAAACAGACTGAGAAAAAATAATCCCGTCGCTACCAATACCACCGCTGCCCCCGTGGGCACCCCGCCGTAGCGAGACCACAACACGCCCAAAATCGCCGCCACACCGCCTAACACCCCGGCCAGTGGCCCCAAACTCCTCCATCGCGTCACCCAAAGTCGTGCTGTCAAGGCCGGGGTGATCAGCAGGGCGACCGCCAGCACCAATCCCACAGCCGGCAATGCGACTACCGTGAGGAGTGCCGCTAATCCCACCATGACCCCTTGAAGCCGAGTGGTGGGCCAGCCCTGGAGCCGGCCAAGGGTTTCATCGAACAAAATCAGGCTAAACCCCCGTCCGCCCAGAGTTGCAACGATCAAAGCCAAGGTACTCGTCACGACAATTAACCGAAATTCGTCCCGCGTTAACCCCGCTGCTTGACCAAATAAGAAGTTTTGTAATCCCGCCTGACCCGCCGTGGGCCACAACTGGATGACCGACAGCAATAAGGTTCCAAACGCAAATCCCCCGCCAAGTACGCCAGAAATCGCTAAATCCGCGGGTAAACGGGTTCGTGTGGTCAACCAGTGGATCGTGTAAACGGCCCATAACCCCGTGATGAGGGCGCCCAAGGTCAGCCAAAAGGTTCGCAAGTTAGATTGCGTCACCGCATTGAGGACAAATCCCAAACACAGCCCCGGCAATGTGCAGTGTGCTAAGGCGTCTCCAACCAATCCCTGGCCGCGCAGTACCCCAAAACAGCCGATTACGCCCATCGCCGTGCCTAAAATGCCCAACGCCATCAGGACATTTAGCGTTGTTGTGTCAATTACGAAGTTCATTGTGTTTGATCATGAATAGAAACCTGTGACTTAGGAGGTGTTTTCGGGCAATAACTCACTCTCGTTTGGACGAATCACGCGGGATCACGACCCGCCCATACAACGCGCTCTCCAGATACTCGCGATGTAAGCGTCGCAAAAGCACGGCCCCGACGGCTGTTGTCGGCAAAGCCAATAACATTCCCGCAATCCCCACCAGTTGCCCGCCCGTCATCACCGCCAAAATCACAATGACGGGATGCAACCCAATGCGTTCCCCCATTAGTCGCGGGATGAGCACTAGGTTTTCGAGGAATTGCAGCACAGTGCACACCAATAACACGGGGATTAAATCGAAGGGATCCCCCGTTTGAAGCAGCATCGCCACACTCGAAAGCGAAAACGCGGTAAAGCTCCCCAAGTACGGGACAAAACTCACAAAGCCCGCAATCAAGCCAATCAGCAGCGCAAACCGCAACCCACAGAGCCACAGTCCCACGACATACAAAGCGCTCAAAATCAGCACAACCAGCAGTTGTCCACGCAAAAAGGAACTCAAGACTTCATCCACTTCTGTCGCTAGATCACAGACCGGCATCACCATCGGACGCGGTAACAAATCGCAGAGCATTTTCAACAACGGCCGCCAGTCGAGCAGCAGATAGAAGGTAATCACGGGGATCAATGCAATTTGCGCAATCGTGGTCACCAGAGTCACGCCCGAACGCGAGAGTTTGAACAGGGCCGTCAATAAATAATCCCCCGCTACTTGCCAGTGACTAAGTAAGGCTTGGCGGATTTGCTGCAAATCTAGGGCGAATTCTTCCCCAAACCAGTGCCGTAACCAAGGCAGCGCGGACACAATTGCGTTATCGAGATATTCCGGCAGCGTTCGTCGCAACGCCACGAGTTGAATGTCCAACCAGGGCAGCAAAATCAGCAACAGCAGCACGATCATCAAAAACATCGCTATAAACACCAAAACCACGGCGTGCGTCCGTGTGAGGTGGCGGCGCGCTTCCAAACATTCGACCAACGGGTTTCCCAGATAGGCGAGCGCAATACCGATGAAGAAGGGCGTTAAAATGGGGCTGAGTAAGTAAATCAGCCCGCAAAACAGTAAAATTACGACAACGACAAACCAACGCTGCGAATCGGTCCCCATGAGTCAATTACCTCGCATTTTGCACATTGGAAAATACTACCCACCGTTTGCAGGGGGCATGGAGCATTTTCTCGCCGATTTGATTACGGCCCAACGACGGCAAAATTTTGACGCTCGTGCCCTCGTTCACAGTCATCGCCGCGATTTACCGCCGGTGCCTTCTTTCATCGAGCGCGTCCCGAGTATGGGACAGTGGCTTTACACGCCCATGAGTCCAACTTTTCCTTACCGTCTGCGAAAGCTCATTCGCCAATTCAAGCCCGAGATTTTACAGCTTCATTTACCCAATCCTTCTGCATTTTGGGTTTTATTTAGCCGTGCTTGTCGGGCGATTCCGTGGGTTGTTCATTGGCATTCAGATGTAGTTATCCCCGAAAAATCCCACACAATGGAAATAGTTTACCGTCCTTACCAACAATTCGAGAAGCGGTTACTGCGCCGTGCCCACAAAATTATCGCAACCTCTCCTAACTATCGGGACTTTAGTCCTCAATTGCGTCCTCACCTCGCCAAATGTGAAGTTATTCCTCTAGGGATTGATCCGAGTCGATTGTTAATTGCATCCAGCGAACAAACCCAATTTGCCGAACAATGTTGGCAAAATCCTGGATTACGCCTCCTCGTTGTGGGTCGCTTAAGCCATTACAAGGGACATGAAGTCCTACTCCACGCCCTCACACACTGCGAAGGAATGCAACTGATTTGTGTGGGAGAGGGGGAATGTCGCTGGGATTTACTTACCAACATTACCACGCATGGGCTACAAGATCGGGTCAAATTGCTGGGGTTTTGCGATGACGGACTGACGGCGGCGCTGATGGCGACTTGCGATGTCTTGGTCCTGCCCTCCGTCGCCCGCAGCGAAGCCTTTGGCATGGTTCTGCTTGAAGCGATGATTTGGGGTAAACCCGTTGTTGCCAGCGAAATCGAGGGGAGCGGGACGGCTTTTGTCGTCGAACAGGGCCAACATGGATTGACGTTCCCCGCAGGAAATGCCGGCGCGCTCGCACAAGCCCTACAGCGCTTACAGTCCAGTGAATTGCGCCAGCAACTAGGCGAACAGGGACGGGCAGCGCTCCCTCGACAGTTTCACATTGACGCCGTGGTCGAACAGCTTAGGGAGCTGTACCCACGTGTCCTATCGCCCGCGCAGATTTAATTGACCGGAACGCGCGACAGGCCCCGTCCTTCAGGGCGGGGAGGATGTCAATCAATAAACGGTGGGTGATGGGCTTACTTTTGGGTAAAAGTAAGCTTTTTAGCCGAAGTCTCCGCATTTTTGGCTTTTTGCCGGCGGTATTGTTCGAGCAATTCGCGGTCGCGGCGGGCAAAATACACGTTTTCTTCCGCTAATTCGCGCCGTTTCAGAGTAGCTACAAAATGGCCGTGACTGTTCATTTTTATCGTCTCCCAGGATTCAGGGCAGGTGGTTGCCAATCGCCTCGAACATGAAGTAGGACGGACATTTCATTCCAAGGCGCTGGTAGATCTGAATTGCACGCTGGTTGTTTTGTTCTGCATATAAGCGAAATCCACGAACAGGCTCCGCACTTTCAGCGGCTAATTGCTGCAAACGGCGGTAAATGCGACGGAAAATTCCACGGTTACGCCAATCTTCTCGGGTGTACACGCTCTGCAACCACCACACGACCCCATTGCGCCAATCACTCCATTCGTAAGTCACCATCGTCATACCGATGATCTCCTCGTGGGCCGTCGCCACTAACCAAAACCCTAGCTGTGGCCGCGCAAACAGGCCCATGACCCCATCTAATGCTGCTGATTCGTCGAGTTTTCGCTGTTCCGTACTCCATGCGGCCTCGCCATTAAACCGCGCTAATGTCGGCGCGTCGGCAGGGGTTCCAAATCGCAATTGGACCTGTTGTTGGTCTGCAAGCGCCGTCTGATAGGCCGTTTGGGTGGCGACATCTGCCGAACATAATGTGACCGTCTCCAGTGCCGTGGCGTCGAAATAGCTCAGTTCGTCCATGAGCAACCGCGCTTCACTCAATCTCTGGCTTGGTTCGCCGTCCTCTGCGGTGACAATCGCTAGGGTTTTCGCCCCCTGTGCAAGGACTTGTTTAAGGGACTGACGATAATGCCGTGATCGCTGGTCGAGGGAACCTTTCCCCATTTCTGCGTTGACAATCAATGCGTTAGCCGCAAACCCTTCTGGCAAAGTTACGGGGCGATTTGAGATCAGTACATCAACCGCCAGACAACTCAGTCGTTCCCCAAAATCTGCAATAGTTATTCTCATGGTTTATCAATTTCTGCTGGAAAATCTGAAGGGGACACATTGTCGATGCCCCAGCGACTGAGTAGCCATCCCCCCCCCGCCATTCCTGCGCACGCCCCAAATGCCGCGATTGGCCCCCCCCACTCCCATAAATACCCACATAAAAGGCCCCCGAGCGCCCCCCCAAAGCCATAACTGACGCTCGAATACAGTGCCTGTCCACGACTTTGGGTGCCTTCGCCAAAATGACGCTGCAAAATAGCCATCGTTGCGGTGTGGTGAACGGCGTAACTGAAGGCGTGCAGGAGCTGGGCGAAGATCAACCAACGGGCGTCCATCCCTCCCCACTCCGCCGTCAACAACCATCGCATCGCCGTCACTAAAAACGCGATGGTTAACAATGACTTCGGCTCAAAATGCCGTAACAACCAAGGCCCCCCCAAAAACGCCAAGACCTCCGCACCAACCCCCAATGTCCACAGTCCCCCCGACCAACTCAGGTCGTAACCGTAGTGATGCAGGTAGAGGGCGAAGAACCCGTAATACGCGCCGTGACTCGCCACCATCAGCAATGCCGCGAGGTACACCGTCAACACCTCTTTGCGAATCAAAATGGTGCCAATCGCTTGGGGAATTTGTGGAGAACGGGGAAGTGGAGTGTCTTTGAGATTCAACGATGCGCCAATCGCGACCCCCATACACAACAACATTAATGTGGGGAGATCTTCGATTCGTTGTGCAAGCTGTTGTCCCCCCAAGATCGTCGCGACGATAAACCCCAACGATCCCCACAACCGCACTTGTGCGTAACGCGGCCCGTACTCGTGAAGTACACGCGCTTCAAATAGGGGCAACGCGCCGTTCCAAAAGAGGCTGTATCCAAAAATGACCAGTGCGAAGTGCCAAAAATGCGTTGCACCGTAGATGCCCGCAAAACACAGCGCCCCCCCAATAACGCTAAACCGCATCCAAATGACGCGTTTGCCGCTGCGATCGCCGAGATACCCCCAAAAATGGGGCACGACGAGCCGAACCACAAACATTATCGCGACCAATTCCCCAATCCGTGCGGGCGCGAACCCGTGGGCAGTGAGGTAGGCACTCCAGTAGGGCATGAAAATTCCGAGTACCCCAAAATACCCAAAGTAAAAGCCTCCCGCCGTCACCATAATTTTTGCAATGGAATCAAAGGCTTACTCAGGATACGGTCGGCGTTTTGGCCTCGCTGTCGAACGTAATGATCCGCTAATACGAGCGCCATCATCGCTTCGGCAATGGGCGTGGCGCGAATCCCCACACAGGGATCGTGACGTCCCTTAGTCACCACCTCCACCGCGTTGCCCGCTCCATCAATGCTCCGACCGGGCAGCCGAATACTCGAAGTGGGTTTGAGCGCCAGACTCGCCACAATGATTTGTCCCGTGGAAATTCCCCCGGCAATCCCCCCCGCGTGGTTGCTTAAAAAGCCGTGCTGAGGGTCGATTTCATCGCGATGTTGCGTACCGGTTTGGTTGACGACCTCAAATCCATCGCCAATCTCAACCCCCTTCACCGCGTTAATTCCCATCAACGCACTCGCTAAATCCGCATCGAGTCGCGCAAAAACCGGTTCGCCTAAGCCCGGCGGGACATTTTGGGCCATCACGGTAATTTTCGCCCCAATAGAATCCCCGGACTTGATGAGCTGCTGCATGTACTGTTCGAGCGCGGGCACCTTGTCCGGATCTGGACAAAAAAATGCGTTCTCTTCAATCGCTGTCCAATCGTACTTTTCCGCACAAATCGGCCCCAATTGGGCTAAAAATCCCCGAATTTCGATATTAGCGAGGGTTTTTAGGCACTTTTTCGCAATCGCCCCTGCCGCAACGCGCATGGCCGTTTCCCGCGCCGACGATCGGCCCCCTCCCCGATAATCCCGAATGCCGTATTTCGCGAAATAGGCGTAGTCGGCGTGATTGGGCCGAAATTGATCCTTAATGTTGGTGTAGTCCTTCGATTTCTGATCGACATTCTCAATCAATAGTCCGATTGAGGTTCCCGTGGTTTTCCCCTCAAATACCCCCGACAAAATGCGTACCTGATCGGGTTCTTGTCGCTGCGTGGTGTAGCGGCTTTGGCCAGGACGGCGACGATCTAAATCGCGTTGTAAATCCGCTTCACACAAGGGCAAATTGGGCGGGCAACCATCGACAATCGCCCCTAACGCCGGGCCGTGAGATTCGCCAAAAGTCGTCACCGTAAAACTGTGGCCAAAGGTATTTCCAGACATAATTTCTTAAATCGCTTAAACGCAAGAGAGGGGCTGATGATAGTGCTTTTCGTCGTCTTCGTTGTTTTGGGGCTACTGAATGACGGCGTGCGATCCGTTGAATTCATAGCACTATTGGGTTTACTAGGCGCAATGACATGGCGTGTGGAGGGGTTAAAACGACGCCTCGAACGCCTCGAAGCAAATGTGTTCCCTCCGTCCTTATCCGAGCCGTCTTTACCGACAGCGCCTCGCGATCGCCCCGTAACCGCGCCGCTGCCTAAATTGACAGAATTGCCCGTTCCTCCCAAAACCGCGCGCGCTAAACCGCCGCTGGCCCCGAAATGGGATTGGCTGGAGATTCTGCAAAAAGTAGGGGGTGACAATCCCTTTGGGCGACTCGGGGGCATTATTCTGCTCATCGCGATGGGCTTTCTGCTGGCCTATCTGAACGAACAGATTTCGCATCTTGTGCGCGTGCTGTTTGCAACGACCGTCGCTGTCGCCCTGCTTGTGGGGGGGCAGAAAACCCGTCGCGACATCGGCCTCATTTTGCAAGGAACGGGCTTTGGCATCGGTTATTTGACGGCGATTGCAGCCTATCAACATTTTGATTTGATTGATCTTTTTGTCGCAATGGGCCTAGTCCTTGGGATCTCTCTCGGGGCGGTGGGACTGGCCATCAAGCGCGACGCCCAACCCATTGCCGCATTGGGCTTGGTCGGGGGTTTCTTGACCCCATTGTTTTTCGTCCCCCTCGCCCAGACCCCCGTAATTCTGTTCAGTCTCTTTCTATTTCTGAATCTGCTCATTGTCGGATTAAGCGTATGGCGACCGTGGCGGGCCTTGGGGCAACTGGGTGCATTGATGACTTTTGGGGTGGGCGCTTACTGGGGCAGCGCATTTTACACCCCCGATTTATTCAACATTTTATTGATTTTTCTAGGGATTTTTCACGGACTCTTCGTTGGATTAACGCTCATCACCGCCTACCGTTATCCCCACCTAGCCCCCGATGTTTTACTACTCGTGTTGGTAGCGTTGGCGGCCCTGTTTTTCGCCAATGAACTGTTGCCCTCCACGCATCTCGCGATTTACACCGGCATTTGCGCCGTGATTTACGGTGGACTCGCGATTTACAGCCGTTACCAACCCTTTGGTTCCCGCCTGTCGATGCCCTTTACGGTGCTTGGTGTTGGTGCGTTGGTCGTGACATTGCCGCTGTTGTTGACGGATCGGGTGACGGTGGCGCTGTGGAGTCTCATTGGGGCACTGCTCGTAGAGTTAGGCTGCCGCGAACGGTCTGTTGGGCAACGCACCTGGGGGTACTTAATCCTCATCGTCGGATCGGGCGGATTTTTGCTCCACGAAATACAGGCCGTTCCGCTCTACATGAGTTCGTCAACCCCCCTCGGCTTTCTGGAACAGGCCGGGTTAAGCGTGACGGTCATTGTGGGGAGCTTATTTTGGGTGAGCTACCGACTGGACCACAGCGATCTTGCGACGGACGAACGCAAGGACATCAGCGATTTACTGAGTTTGTACGGGTTGATGTGGTGGAGCGTGGGGAGCTGGAATGTTTTGGCCACGGAAACCGATACAGTGATGCGAACCGTCAGCTGGTTAGGGCTGATGACATTGACGAACCTCGTGGCACTGGGACTGTGGCGACGGTGGCCGCGCACGAAGATGGCGATTTCACTGCTGTTTATCGCGTTTTTCACGTTGATGGTGGAAAGCGACGATGCCACCTTCGATTTAGGGGTGCTACCCGTCTGGATCGCGCTATTTGGCAGTCATTACGCCCTCTTACACCGCCATCCGCAGCTTCCCGTCGGGGGACTGATTCACGGGTTTTCGTTGCTATTACTGCTCGTAGTCGGCGGATTGGGCTTTGGGCTACGGCAACTGTTTGCACTCGACCCCAATGTGACTTGGCAACAGTTCATTTTTGCGTGGATCGCGCTCGGGGGATTAGGGATTGTGGCGGGGTTGTCGTATGGCTTTCGCGTCCCCCACGAACGTCTATATCGCTTCACTTTCCCATTGATTTTGCTGGCAATTTCCGTGTTGTGGACGATCACTCACTTCACATTTGCCGCAACCTCTGTCGGTCAACTCCCCCATCTCCCCGTCCTCAATCCCTACGATCTCACGAGCCTAGCAACGGTCGTGGCGCTGGGGGTGTGGATGGGGCGGCAATGGACAATGTTGCAACCCGATTGGCGCCCCGTCGCGGGGGTACTGCTGCTGCTGTTCAAACTGTTAGTGCTACAGGTGACCCTACTGCGGGGAATGGCGTTGTGGCGAGAACTGCCCTACGAAGGAATGGCCCTCATCGCTTCGGAAGAAGTTCAGGCTGCCACGACGGGGTTATGGGGATTTGTGGCGTTGAGTTGGCTGTGGATGGGCCAGCGACAACAAATCCGTTTGCTGTGGGGATTGGGCGCGATGTTGATGCTGTTGACCGTGGCAAAATTGCTGCTTTTTGATCTGGAGCAAGTGGGCACTTTGGCGCGAATTGGGGCTTTCTTTGTGGCGGCACTGGTGTTGTTGGCGGCGGGCACCCTTGCACCGCGACCGCCCGCGCCGACTCAACCCCGTTAGGCGTTACCAACGTGCCCTGCTTGAGTTAATAAATCCACGACCCCGCGTTTACGGTTGAGCGAGATACAACCAGGTATCCATCACCGTATCGGGGTTGAGCGATACACTATCAATTCCCTGTTCCATCAACCACTTAGCAAGATCCGGATGGTCGGAAGGCCCCTGACCGCAGATCCCGACATATTTTTCCCGTCGTTTGCAGGCTTGGATGGCCAGCTGCAACAACGCTTTGACGGCGGGATTGCGTTCATCGAACAGATGGGCAATTAACCCCGAATCGCGGTCGAGACCGAGCGTCAATTGGGTCAAATCATTGGAACCAATGGAAAAACCGTCGAAATAATTCAAAAACTCATCGGCCAACAGCGCATTACTGGGCAATTCGCACATCATCACGATTTTGAGTTCGTGTTCACCGCGTTTGAGGCCCTGTTCGGCGAGGAGCGCGATGACCTGTTCGGCTTCGCTGAGAGTACGAACGAAGGGAATCATCAATTGAACATTGGTTAACCCCATGATTTCGCGCACATATTTCATCGCCTTACACTCTAGCGCGAAGCAATCGCGGAAGGTCGCGGAAATGTAGCGTGATGCCCCTCGATAGCCCAACATGGGATTCTCCTCATGAGGTTCGTAACGGGGGCCTCCGATGAGATTGGCGTATTCATTCGATTTGAAGTCCGACAGTCGGACGATGACGGGTTTAGGCCAAAACGCTGCCGCCAAGGTCGCGACCCCTTCACTCAACCGATCGACAAAATAATCGACGGGCGACGCATACCCCGCGATCCGTTCCCGAATGGTTTCTTGGATCCCGGTAGCTTGTTCGTCGAAGTGCAATAGGGCTTTGGGGTGGATGCCGATCATTTTGTTGATGATGAACTCCAAGCGTGCCAATCCCACCCCTTCGTTAGGCAACTGACAAAAGTCGAAGGCTCGTTCTGGGTTTCCCACATTCATCATGATTTTGAAGGGCAACGCGGGCATTTCCCCTTGGGTAGAGGCGCTTACTTCGTACTTCAACAGCCCATCATAGACATACCCCGTGTCCCCCTCGGCACAGCTCACCGTAACCGATTGGCCATCCTGAAGCCGTTTTGTGGCATCGACGGTCCCGACCACGGCCGGCACCCCTAATTCACGGGCGATGATGGCGGCATGACAGGTTCGACCGCCGCGATTGGTGACGATGGCGGCGGCCCGTTTCATCACGGGTTCCCAATCGGGATCGGTCATGTCAGCCACGATGACGTCGCCAGGCTGCACCTTCACCATCTCTTCGGGCCGATGGAGCACCCGCGCCACGCCCTGACCAATGCGTTGCCCAATGCTGCGACCACTCACCAACACGTCGCCCTTGGTTTTGAGTTGATAGCGTTCAATGGACTGCGCCTTAGCACGACTTTTCACGGTTTCTGGACGCGATTGCAGGATGTACAACTGCCCATCGTGGACATCTTTTCCCCATTCGATGTCCATTGGACGCCCGTAATGCGCTTCGATGACGAGGGCCTGTTGCGCGAGCGCCATCACCTCTGCATCCGTCAGGCAAAAACGCTGACGCTCCGCCAGAGGAACCTCCACGGTATGCGTACCGCCGAGGGGGTCGTAAATCATTTTGATCGCTTTACTGCCTACATTCCGACGCAACACAGCCGGTCGCCCCGCCAGAAGGGTGGGTTTGTGGACATAAAACTCATCCGGATTGACGGCCCCCTGCACGACCATTTCCCCCAAGCCGTAGGACGCAGTGATAAACACCACCTCCCGAAACCCCGACTCGGTATCGAGGGTGAACAACACACCGCTCACCGCACTTTCCACCATGCGCTGAATCCCCACCGACAGCGCCACGCCCTCGTGTTCAAAACCCTGATGAACGCGATACGCAATCGCCCGATCGTTATACAGCGACGCATACACCTGTTTTGTGGCCTGCAAAACGGCGTCAATGCCCCGCACATTGAGCAGGGTTTCCTGTTGACCGGCAAAGGAGGCGTCGGGCAAATCTTCGGCGGTGGCACTGGAGCGCACCGCTACAGCAATGGGTTGACCTTGGGCGAGTTCGTCGTAAGCGCAACGGAGGGCCTGTTCGAGTTCGGGCGGAAGCGTAGCGGCCATGACCCACTGGCGGATTTGCTGTCCCACAGCGGTCAACGCAGCGACATCATCCACATTTAAGGTCTTCAAGGCCTCATTGATGCGCTTAGGCAAATCGTTGGCGTCGAGAAAGTGACGAAAGGCGTGGGCGGTCGTCGCGACACCGTTGGGAACCCGAACGCCTTTTGCCGTCAGATGGCCAATCATTTCGCCCAACGACGCATTTTTCCCCCCCACCCGTTCCACATCCCCCATGCCAAGAGTTTCAAATTTCGCTACATAGTCTTGCAAAGCCGCTTACCTCTAATGTGATGATTCAATTTCAGTTTCAATTTGCGCCCACTTTTAGGCGAACCCGTGTGCCGAAGGACCTGCCTCGCCTAACCCACTACGGATTATCGAAACGCTTTTTCCCCCAAAAACGGGGCGAAAAAGGACAAATCATAACGCTCTCACTTTAGGAGGCAACGAAATTTCATGGATCATTGGGGTATTACACATCGGGCCAATGCGATGGATTTGTTTGCCCGTTTAATGGATTTGTACGAACAAAATTACATTTTAATGCGCCGTTTAGCGCCCGAACTGCCCGCTCCAAAGGTGGGGGCGATTTCCCAAGTACCGGGTGCGTTGGACTTGCATTTACGGGCCCTCGAACGCTTTCGGTACACCTCTGAATGCCAGTTAACCTATCAATTTCTTCGTGAACACGGCTTGTTGCTGCAACCCGATTTACGCATCCGAATTTATCACGATGCGCGGTTAGCCGAAGTTTTGTCCTGGACACCGCGACACACTTCCCCCTTTCAACTTCTCGAAGAAGACCAGAGCCAACTCAAAATGAAGTGGAAAGCCAATCGGTTTTTGTATAAGTGGCTGCATTATTGTCTAGGACAAGGACATCAATTTTTGCAGCAGTATCAAGGACAAACGCCGATAGGTTTTGTACGGACAAATAGTTGACCAATTTAGTGGGGCATACTAGATTCAGTCTGTGCTCACGCATTGATCGCTCTTTGCCTCACCTCCCAGGAGACCCCCATGAAGCTGTCAACTAAAGGTCGCTACGCAGTGACCGCTATGATGGACCTAGCCATTCACGACCGTAATGGGCCAGTGACTCTCGCCGAAATCTCCCAAAGTCAAGGCATTTCCCTTTCTTATCTCGAACAGTTATTTGCCAAGCTACGTCGTTGCGAGCTCGTGGAAGGGGTACGGGGACCCGGTGGGGGCTACCGTTTAGCGCGTCCGTCGGCGGAAATCAGCATTGCCGACATCATTTCTGCGGTCGATGAGAAAGTCGATGCAACGCGCTGTGCCGGTAAGGAAAACTGTCATGATGGCCAACGTTGTCTGACCCATGAGCTGTGGACGGATTTAAGTAAGCAAATCCTTCAGTTCCTCAAGGGCATCAACCTTTCGCAGTTTGTGGAACGACCTTCCGTACTGGCGATGGCCGAAAGTCAACGGCGTTCGATGCGACGTCACAGCAACGGGATGTCCAATTCGTCGGGCATGTCCAGTTCGATGTAGGAATTTTGGGCTTTTTACGACGCATTGATGTACTTCGATTACGCCGCCACCACCCCGCTCGACGAGGCGGTCAAATGTCATCTTTTCCGTGCTTTTGAGGAAAATTGGGGGAATGCCGGTGCGGTCACTCACGAAATGGGTTTCCGTGCCGCTTTTGCTGTTGAGCAAGCCCGTCAACAAGTAGCTTCCTTACTCTGCGCCGATCCCCGCGAAATTATCTTTACCAGTGGCGCAACCGAATCCAACAACCTCGCCCTTCAAGGAGCGGCACGAGCACAACGCAAACGTGGCCAGCATTTCATTACCGTTCAAACCGAACACAAAGCCGTTCTCGATCCCCTAAAATATCTCGCCAACCAGGGTTACTCACTGACTTTATTACCTGTAGATGATGCAGGTCGCCTGTCCTTACCCGAATTACAGGCGGCATTGCGACCCGATACTGTCCTAGTTTCGGTAATGGCGGTGAATAACGAGACGGGGGTAATGCAAAATCTCGTGGACATTGGAAAACAGGTCAAAGCCAATGGGAGCTTGTTTCACATCGACGCGGCCCAAGGCGCGGGGAAAATAGCTTTAAATGTCAATGAGCTCGCGGTGGATTTACTAAGTATGTCCGCCCACAAGATTTATGGACCACCGGGTGTGGGGGCGCTGTATGTACGCCGACTGCCTAAAGCCCGCATCGAGCCACTTCTCTTTGGAGGGGGACAGGAATTCGGGTTACGTCCTGGAACCTTACCCGTTCCTTTTATCAGTGCCTTTGGGCTGGCATGTGAACTCGCTCAACACCGTTTAGTCACGGATACCGCCTATTTACAGTCTATTCACCACCATTTCCTTACCAGAATTACGAATGCGTTACCTCAGATCGTAGTAAATGGCGCGAACGCAATGCGCGTACCCCACATTGTTAATTTGAGATTTACGGGAATTGACGCGGAATCCCTACTAGGAAAGATTCGCCCCTGCGCGTTGGCCATGGGATCGGCTTGTACCGCCGCTCAACTCGAACCCTCCCATGTGCTACAGGCAATGGGACTGACCGCCGAACAAGCCCGCAGCAGCGTACGCATCAGTTTGGGCCACCCGACGACGATGGCAGAAGTCGATCAGCTCGCCACGCAACTCATCACGGCAACGCAGGCGTTACGGCGCGTTGCTGGATTCACCGCAACGAACGTCTCCACTCTATAAAATTGAACCAGCGTCGTGAGGCGTTTTTACGCGAACCAATTAAGCGGGGATTTTGATAAAGCCCTAAATGATGGCTAGCGCTCGCGAAACATGAAGTACACCGCCCCCACCAAACAGAGTGCTGCCCACAGATAATCGAGTTTAAGAGGTTCTTTAAGATAAAAGTAAGCGAAGGGAACAAACACCGATAAGGTGATGATTTCTTGCATGATTTTGAGCTGGCTCACGGACAAAGCGGTGTACCCAATGCGATTGGCGGGCACTTGTAACAAGTATTCAAACAACGCAATTCCCCAGCTCACCAACGCAGCGACCAGCCAAGGTTTATGGTTGAGTTCCTTAAGGTGGGCATACCATGCAAAGGTCATAAAAATATTGCTCAATACCAGTAGAACAATAGCCGTGAGTATGGGATGGGCGATCATAGAAAACTCCTCAGATGTTCTCAAAAGTGCATTGCGGTGCAGTTTAAAATTGCCGTGGCGTAAGTCCGAGGGTTGTAATAACTTAATGCGTGGTTATCCCAAGGTAACCCGCTCACTGTTCACGAGAGACCTCATCCCATGAAATCGATTCTCTTCACTTCCCTCGCACTGACCGCTTCTGGCGTGCTCGCTTGCCCCGATTACGAACTTTACGGCGCACGGCATTCCCTGACGGGCGAGCAGTTATTTGCCGAACAGACTTTTACAGTGACCGCCGGGGGAGACCAAGACCTCACGCAATGTTCTGGCATCCAACCGCAAGGTGGCGGGGGCAGCGGATCTTTCACTACATCCCCTGATTTTTCTTTTGAACTCAGTGGGTTAAAAAGCTACTCGTTGACGATTAAAACGATGGCCGAAGGATGTGATACCGTCTTGTTAGTCAATACTGCCGATGCCACATGGTATTATGACGACGACAGCAACGGCGACATGAATGCACTCATCAACCTTCCCACCCCCTCCGATGGCTGGATAGACGTATGGGTAGGCACTTTCGACGGCTCATTCTGTGAAGCTACCCTCTCCTTAGAAACATTCTATCGTTAGTAATTATTGGTCATTGAGTCGGTCTCTATTCCATTTTGGAGACCGATCTTATGTCGTCAAAGAAAGTACTCATCGCGGGATGCGGAGATGTCGGCACTAAAACGGCGGAATTGTTGGCTGAACAGGGACATCAGATCTGGGGACTGCGACGTCACCCCCAATTTCCCGCCTTCATCACGCCGCTTGCTGCCGATCTTACCCAACCTAATTTGGCGTTCCCCACGGCCTTCGATGCTGTGATTTACGCGGCGGCGGCCGATCAGTACGCGCCCCTCGCCTACGAAAACGCCTATATCGTCGGAGTACGCCACGTGATCGCGGCCCTCCAACGCCAAACCTCGCCCTATCGCTTCATTTTTATTTCCAGTTCATCGGTTTACGCCCAGCACGACGGTGAATGGGTCGATGAAACATCGCCAGCCCTCGCCAACGATTTCGGTTCAACGGCTATATTGTCCGGTGAACGCCTCGTAGATGAACTGGACGACGGGATTGTCTTGCGGTGTACGGGCATTTATGGCGCACACCGACGGCGCTTAGTCGATCAGGTGACTCAGGGTCAGGTCAGCGGCGACCCCGATGCCTTCACCAATCGGATTCATCGAGATGACGTCGCGTGGATTCTGGTGCATCTCTTAGGACTGAACGCGCCCGAACGCTGCTATCTCGCCGTGGACGACGCCCCCGTCACGCAACGGGAGGTCTGTGAGTGGTTGGCCAATCAATTAGGGGTTGCACCGCCCACATTCGTCCCCTCGAATCGCGAACGGCAGATGCGTTCCCATAAACGCTGTCGCAATCAACGCCTACGCCAAAGTGGTTGGCAACCCCTATATCCCACTTTTCGCGAAGGTTACGGCGTGATGTTGAAGCAAATCGCTCTTCACCCCGCCGATTAATGGACTTGCTTTAGTGTTGAATTACTGCTTGAGCCGTTGGAACAGCGGTTCAGGTAACCCCTTAATCACGCTCATAATGCCCCGCCAAAACCAGGGCGCGTACACCGTAGCCGACCGCCGTTCAATCGCTTTTTCAATGATCGCGGCCACCGTCTCCGGCGACGCCCATAACGGCCCTTTCTTAAACGCCGCCGTCATTGGGGTATCCACAAATCCGGGCTTAATCGTCACCACCGCCACGCCTTGTGGCTTCAATCGTCCCCGTAGCCCACTGGTGAACGCGGTCACCGCCGCCTTCGCGCTCCCGTAAACGTAGTTGCTCGCACGCCCCCGTTCCCCCGCTACTGACGAAATGACGCAAATCACCCCACACTTTTGCGCCGCCAACCGTCGTCCAATTTCATTGAGCAAAACCGCGTAACTCAACGCATTAACCGTCCATTCCCGACACAACATCGCGCTATCCGCCTCACAAGCGGCTTGATCGGACAAGGTACCGTGGGCGATGAGGACAATATCTATGGCGTGACCCGCCGCAAAAAGCGATTCGACAAGCCCCGGTAAACCCTCAAGGGCGGCTGCGTCAAACGTCCTCGTAATGACCTCCA
>CAZTIH010000013.1:1137-10315 GCA_964613675.1 uncultured Candidatus Competibacteraceae bacterium | reverse complement strand
CCCCGTCCCCGCAAATCCGCCGCTAAATCCGTCAGCGCTGCCGTCTCTCGTGCCACTAAAAACAGCCGATCGCCTTGGACGGCATAGCGTCGTGCCGTCGCACTGGCAATCGCCGAGGTTGCCCCAAAAATCACAATGTTTCGCATGACGTGACTCGCTTGCTGGCTAAAAAATTAGGGGGACACATCGGTCAGTTCCCAGTGCTCGATGCGCAACTGCAATTTGGATTCGCCCCGCCATTCGTTGCGCTCCAATTGGTACACCACCCGAACCGGTCGATCAGTGGGCATGGGGGGCAACCCAAAACTAATGGCGTCCAACGGCGGGTAATGCGGGGTCGTGAGGCGATAACGAATGTGTTGTTTTTTACCCATTTTCTCCATTTTCAAGGAAAAAACGCCGTCAAATAACGGTTCCTCAAAATCCTTACCCCACGGCCCCGCCGACTCCAATGCGCGAACTGTACGCCATGAAAATTCATCGGGGGCCAATTCTCCGTCGGTGAGGAAAATACGGCGGAATCCTTGGGGACAGTGCGCTGAGACAACGGCCGCGAAACATTCCTTAAATGCCTCAAAATACGCTTCTCGCAAGGTCAAGCCCGCCGCTGCGCTGTGTCCCCCAAACTGCACCAGTGCATCGGGTAACTGCTGGTGAATCAGGGCTAACGTGTCGCGCAAATGCAGCCCTTCTGGGGTACGGCCCGAAGCCCGCAAAGTCGTCGCCGAATCCCGACAAAAAACGAATGTGGGCCGCTGATACCGATCCTTAAGCCGACTCGCCAACAAACCGACTAACCCCTGATTCCACTGTTCATCGAAGAGGCACAGTCCCGGCGGGAGCGCACCCTGTAAGTTCAAGGCTTTTAAGCGCGCTTCGGCCTGTTCGACCATCTCGGTTTGTTTTTGCCGACGCGTTTCATTGATGCCATTGAGTTGGGCCGCTAACTGTTCTGCTTCTGCGTCATCGTCGCTCAACAAACAGGCAATTCCCACGCGCATATCGGCAAGCCGTCCCGCCGCATTGAGCCGTGGCCCTAGCAAAAATCCCAAGTCCCGCGCCGAGAGTTTTTGCAACGACCGCCCCGCCACCTTCGCTAACGCATTGATTCCACAATGCGCTTTACCCTCGCGCATCCGTTTGAGGCCCTCCGCGACGAGAATGCGATTGTTGTGATCAAAGGCCACCACATCCGCCACCGTTCCCAACGCCACAAAATCCAACAAACTGCCCAAATTGGGCTCGGGTTGCTGGTCATACGCCCCCTGTTCCCGCAACCACCGTCGCAGTCCCATCAGCACATAAAAGGCCACGCCCACCCCACACAACGCCTTACTGGGGAAATTTTCGCCGCGAAGATTGGGATTGACGATGGCCGCTGCCGCCGGGAGCTGAGGGCCGGGGAGGTGGTGATCGGTGATTAACACGGTTAAACCCAAATCGTTGGCGTACTGCACGGCCTCAATTGCCGTCACGCCGTTATCGACGGTAATCAGGAGTTTTGCGCCCACCTCGTGAGCTTGATCGACCAACGCTCGCGTCAAGCCGTACCCGGCCTCCCGTCGGGGCACGAAATAATGCACCGTTTCAAAGCCCAGCAGACGCAAGCCGCGCACCATCACCGCACAGGCCGTCGCGCCATCGGCATCAAAGTCCGCCACAATCGCCACTGCCCACTGTCCCGCCAACGCTTCGGCTAACAGGTGTGCTGCGCGATCGACATGGCCCAACGCATCCGGCGACAGGAGCTGCTTGGCTTGGTGATCGAGTTCTGAGGTCGTCAACACCCCTCGCCCGGCATAAATTCGCTGCAAAACAGGGGGAAGCTCATCGAGTTGCCAAGGCAAGGGCGACAAGGAACGGCGGGCAATACGGGGAGGCTCATTCATCAAATCGGTCATTTTGAAGGCGGTGTCATTTGAGTAAGCAAGGTGGTTTGAACCGATTCGGCGAGTCCCACCCCTGCGTGACTCAGTTTGTCAAAGGTGAAATCCGCGCCAAACCAACGCAGTTTCTCGCCCTCTTCGGGATAAAGCGTTGTTGCGGCGATAAATCCACGGTAATCGCGCATCCGCAATTGACGAATGGCCATCAATTTTGCTTCACAGTCGTCCATCGCCAACACAACGCCCTTAATCGTCCCAATCCGTAGGCGTTGCCAAAAACCGGCGTCCTCTGCGTCCCCGTACAGCACCCGTCGCCCCGCTTCTCGATTTTTCTCAACCCGCTTCATGTCGGAATCCAAGCCCACGGGTTTGAGTTGATGCGTTTTCAAATAATCGTAAGCCGCAACCCCAACCGGCCCCATCCCCATCACTAACACCTGAGATTGTCCTAGTGACACGGGTTCTTCGTCCGGGTGATGCCAAGGCAATTCCCAAACATCGAATTGCGCTTCGTAACGCTCGTATAAACGGTGGGACAGCCGATTGAGGGGAGCAGCGATGATGAACGACAGGGCCACGGTGAGCGCCAAGGTGATGGTCAGTTCGGGCAACAGAATATCGCCGACGATCAGCGCAAATTCGCTGTAGCTCGCCAAACTTAAACTGCTTAGAAATGCGCTTCGGGCTCGCAATCGAAACATCAAAAAGAGCGCAAAAAACAGTAGCGCCTTGATCGGCAACAGCAGATTGAGAAACAGCGCGTATAGGAAGGTTTGTGGGTCGGGCAACCCGGCTAAACCAATTTTCAGAAAAAAAGCGACCAGAAACAGTTCTTTAACACTCCAAAGTCGGTAACCGATTTCTTTGGAACGCGGGTGGTCGGCAAGTAACGCGCCCATCGTCAACGCCCCCAGTTCGGCACTCAACCCGCATTGTTCAAATAACCACGCCCCCCCCAGCGCCAAAAACAGTCCCCCGACGAGTAGTAAATCGTCGTGACCACTCGCATTGACCAAACGATTCAGTAAAGGTCTGAGGAAAGGCAAGATAAGAAGTCCGGCAGCAAAGAAGGTCGGCCATTTACCCGCCCCGACTGACAACATCGCCAAAGCAATGAGATCCTGTAACACCAAAATGCCAATGGCCAATCGGCCGTGAAAGGCCCGTAATTCCCGTTTGTCCTCAAGGGCCTTTGCCGCGAGCACCGTACTTGAGAACGCTAACGCCATCGCTAGAGAAAGATTGAAGGTAAATAGCAAGAAAAACAGCGAAATTACTAAAAAATGCAGCAGCCCAACGCCCCACACGGCCGGTTTAAGCAATTCGCCCACATTGAGCTTCAATCCCACTGCAAATAAGAGCAGTTGTACGCCGAGGTGCGCGATATGTTGGAGAGAATGGGTCGCGTTGTGATAGGCGTAGGAATTGTCGTTAAACAGGGCATGAACCACAAACCCCGCAATCAGATACCCAACAAGCGAGGGCAACCCCAAGGGACGCAAAAGAAGTCCCCCAAAGAAAGCGAAGGAAATCCACAACAATTCCATAAATGATGCACTCGAAGGTCAGCAAAACAAGGACTGTAACCCGATTGTCGAGCGCAATTACCCGAGGCCGAGCCGTTTAAGGCGTAAAAAATTCAGCGCATTGATGACGGTAAATTGACGAATTTGTTCGCGATTTCCCGGGAATTTCACCTCATACGTTTCTACCTGATCGTCTATCGCAATCCCGATATACACCGTGCCGACGGGTTGATCTTCCTGCGGCTCCGGGCCAGCCACCCCCGTAGTACTGATCCCCACATTGCAATGAAATAGGGTCTGTGCCCCCACCGCCATCTGCGCAGCGGCTTCTGCACTAATAATTTTTGGCGCCTTCACCCCCAGTAAATCGCGTTTGTACTGGCTGTGATACGCGACGATGCCCCCACGAAAGACTTGGCTGGCCCCGGGAATTGCCGTTAATCGCTGTCCCAAATACCCCCCCGTCAACGATTCCGCCACGCCCAAGGTCAATCCGGCCTGTTTCAAGTCGGCGAGAATCACGGATTCCAAAGTAGCCTCATCGACCCCAAACACCCGTTGCCCCAGTAGCAGCCGTAATTCTTGTTCTTCTTTATCCAACAAAGCCTTAGCCGTCTGTTCGTCCGCAGCCTTGGCCGTCACGCGCACAAAAATGCCATCAATTCCCTTGGCCAAAAACGCGATGGTGGGATTTCCCAAGGCGTCGAGACCTTCAACCCGCGGTGCGACGAGTTCGGCAATGCGCGACTCAGATTCACCCCAGGTCCGCAAGGTACGACTCCGAATTGTGGCCCGCCCGCCGCGCCGTCGTAACAAATCCGTCAGGACATCCCCCAAAAACATCGCCTTCATCTCTGTGGGAACGCCGGGCATCGCATAAATCACCTTCTCGTCACCAATAGGGCAAATAAGTCCCGGCGCTGTCCCCGGATGTTGCGCAATCACTTTTGCGCCAATCGGCACAAAGGCTTGACGTAAATTACTTGACGGCATGGGGCGGTTGCGGGCACGAAATTTTTCTTGAATGCGAGTCGCGATGTGATCTTGAAATTGCAGTTCAACGCCCATTACCTCGGCGATGACTTCACGGGTGATGTCATCCTGCGTTGGCCCCAACCCACCGCACACCAGGACCGCATCACTACGGGCGAGGGCAGCGCGTAAGGCGGCCTCGATGCGCTGAGGGTTATCGCCAACGCAACTGTGGAAGTAACAATCCAGGCCATATTCGGCGAGGTGTTCGCTCATCCACGGGGCATTGGTATCCACACTCCCCAAGAGCAATTCCGTTCCCACCGCAAGAATTTCACAAATCATGAAGTCATCTCGTTAAAAAGGTTACGTGTTTTATCATGGCATTAGTCCCCCCCTAACGATTAGTCCGCTGGTGAAGATAACGCCCGCCGCGACCGACTATGTGCGTTTTTTGGCTCCGCCTCGTCGAGTTTGAAGAAGGCAATTAATCGTTCTAAATCGCCAACTTGCTCCGACATTGCTTGACTCGCTGCCGTCACCTGTTCCACGAGGGCCGCATTTTGTTGGGTAACCTCGTCCATCGACGAAATGGCTTGGTTGACCTGTTCGATTCCCGAGGCTTGTTCCCGCGTTGCGGCGGTAATTTCGGCGACAATGGTGGTCACTTTTTGAACGGAATCGACGATTTCTCGCAGTGTTTTCCCGGACACCTGCACTAAACGACTCCCGCTCTCCACTTTCGCCACGCTGTCCGTAATCAGGTCTTTGATTTCACGGGCGGCATCCGCACTCCGTTGAGCGAGGTTGCGCACCTCCCCAGCGACGACCGCAAATCCCCGTCCCTGTTCACCGGCTCTTGCCGCTTCGACGGCGGCGTTCAGGGCTAGAAGATTGGTTTGGAAGGCAATTTCGTCGATGACATTGATGATGTTGGCAATCCGATGGCTACTTTCGCTAATGGTTTGCATCGCTTCGACAGCCTGTTGCACCACCTGTCCCCCGTGTTGCGCTTGCCGACAGGCATCAACCGCTAACTGATCGGCTTGTAAGGCATTAGCCGCGCTTTGTTTGACAGTACTAGTGATCTGTTCCATAGACGCTGCGGTTTCCTCAAGCGAAGCAGCCTGACTTTCGGTACGTTTGGACAGATCGGTGTTGCCTTGCGCGATTTCGGCAGCTGCTTGGTTGACTTGATGCGATACAGCTTTGATTTGCCCCACCATCTGTTTCAACTGAATTTCGGTCTCGCGGAGGGCGGCATAAATCCCCGTCGATTGGATGCCATGATCGAATTCCACCGTGAGATCGCCCTCTGACAGTCGTTTAGCGAGATAAGCGATGTCATCCGGTTCCCCCCCTAACCGGCGCGTAAATTGGCGGGCAATCAACGCCGACACCCCCAATGCGAGAATAACCAACCCCGCGCCTAACGATAAATAGGCATAAAGATACCCGCTGCTTCGCTGTTCGAGCGACTCCCGCGACATCAGCAACAACACATAGGTGTTCGGTACGACATCCACGGATAACGGATGACGAGCCATGTTGTAGCTTTGATTACCAATCTCAACGATGGGAAAGTCCCCATCCTGCATCTGCGCAAGGATTGCCGTCAGTGCATTTGCTTGGAGACCGTCGAGCGTGGAGACATCAATTTGTCCGTTCACCCAAAACGCGACTTCCACTCCAATGAGATTTTTTAGGTAAGTCGCGGTGTCCACCCGCAAATAACTTCCGATCTTAAATGTCCCTACGATTCGGTCATCTAAACGAATCGGAAACACCGCATCCTGCGCGACTTCGTTGGTCGTCGGCGAGACCGTCAATCCCGATATCGATTGTCCGTTAAGAGCAGTACGGACTTGAGGATGTTGACTTTTGTCGTCGCCTTTGCGCCCCGGATTATGTCCTCGCAAAACCACTACCCCTTTATCATCGGTGACTTCGACCGTGCGAATTGTGCCGTCCCGTTGATTGAGATGTTGATAACGCGCAACCATTTCCGTTTCTAAAGCCGCGTGGTCGCCCTCGACGATGAGTTGGGCGAGGTGACGATCGTTCGCCACAAGACCGGTGTAACCTTCAATTCGCTGTAGAATATTGTTCATGCTTAAGCGAATAATGTTGAGACTGCGTTGAATATCTTCTCGGCGATCAACTTCCGTGTAGAAATCAAACAAATAAAGCCCCCCGCCCATAAAAACGAAGGTGGTCAGCAAGCTCAACCCACTGGTGAAAGCCATCAACTTGAATTGGGTAGAGAAGTGGTTGGGAGACGGCATGAAGAAGCCCCTTGCCAATGGCGTGAGTCATTTAAACAGCGATTTGAATTGTGGTAATTACGGCATCAGCGAAAAACGGCGCCTTCGTTAATATCGACGATTTCAGAAAGCGCGTTAACCCAATCGTGTTACGCCCACTTGCTCCGTCAGCAATGTTTCCTCACTCGAAAAATTTTCCGTTTGGTTAGCGATAACGTTGATGAATCGCGTCTACCGTCCCGTCGGCACGCAAATCGTCGAGGACCGTCTGCAACCGATTGACCCATTCGTCGGGTGTCATTAAGTGCAACGCGAGGTATAGCTGGGTCTCACGAAAAACCAATGCCGATTCAATCTGGTCAGCCTGCCCCACCCGTGACGCCAAGTAAGGCCCCATTGCCCCCGAAGTAGCCCACAAATCGATGCGCCCCCGTAAAAGTTTGTTGACATTGAGTTGATCGTTGGGCGCGACATCGAGCTGAGGAAAGTTTTCACTGCGCAAAAACTGTTCGATGGCGTCCCCTTGATAGCTCCCTATCCGATACTGAAATGCCTCCTCGATGGACTCAAGAATTGGCCCCGCCCCCCGCCGTCGAAACATCACCCAATCATTCGATACCAAAGGCCCTACCCACCTAAATAAGGGCTCGCGAGCCTCAGTGCGCGTCGTCGAAAATACGCCGTGAAGGGGCTGTTCCAGGGCCATTCGGTAGGCGCGCTCCCAAGGATAGATGCCCAAGGTGTAGGGGATCTGTGCACGATCCATCATCGCCCGCACAATTTCCGTGGAAATCCCCATAATTTCATCTCGACTCCCCCCCCGCGCCTGTTCATTGACACGCATGTTGAACGGTGGGTAGTCCTCGGTGGAGAGTACAAGCGTTTGGGCCAGCGCACCATTGAGATAAGCTAGACAAAAAAGCCAAAAAGCTATTTTATTCAAAGACATAAGTGTGCACTCAAAGCTTAGAAAGCACCGTTTAGAAGAGGATAAATAGAGCGAGTTCTAAAATTTAGGTAAGACTATTATTTGCCGACCGACCAATAGGCAATTTCAGTACACCGTGAAGGTTCACCGAGGATCGGCCCCCCACGACCGCCCCGTTTAAGCAGCGCCCATAAGTCTGCCATTATTTATGTCGATTTCTCTTTGGATTCACAGACCATGACGCATCTTGATACGACGGCGGTTCCTCAACTTGTCGCCGACCTCTTCCGATCCCCGAATCCCGACCAACTATTTCCGCCGACCCGCTCGACCCATACCCCTCGAATTTTGTTGCTTTACGGCTCGGTGCGCATGCGGTCATTTAGTCGGTTGCTGACCCTAGAAGCCGAGCGATTGCTGAACTTACTCGGTGCGGAAACGCGGATTTTCCATCCTCACGGGCTTCCCCTCCCCGACGACGCCCCCGACACCCACCCCAAAGTGACCGAACTACGCGATCTAGCGACCTGGTCTGAGGGGATGGTGTGGTGTTCCCCCGAACGACATGGGGCGATGACTGGCATTCTGAAAGCGCAAATCGACTGGATTCCCCTCTCACTGGGGGCGGTACGGCCCACTCAGGGCAAAACTTTGGCGCTCATGCAGGTCAGTGGTGGTTCCCAATCCTTCAACGCGGTCAATCAAATGCGCGTTTTGGGCCGCTGGATGCGGATGTTGACTATTCCTAACCAGTCCTCGGTGCCCAAGGCATTTCTAGAATTTGACGACGACGACCGTATGAAACCATCGGCGCTGTACGACCGCGTTGTGGATGTGATGGAGGAATTAGTGAAATTCACGCTGCTCACCCGCGATGTCGCCCCGTATCTAGTGGATCGTTACAGCGAACGCAAAGAATCCCCGGCGGCCCTTTCGGCACGAGTTAATCAACGCAATCTGTAGTGTCTGCATATGGCCTTGGTTTCTGGGCACTGATTGGGGAACTGAGCACAGTTTGTTGCTTGACAGTTAGGCGTTAAAACCGAAATTTTGCCCTGGATAAAGCCTTTAGGAGCACATTTTCCATGAATTTTCGCTTTGTTACGGCGGGGTTCGCTTTACGATTGCCACGGCCGACACGCCCCGAACTTCCCGCTACCAGCCCTTATTTGAACCAAATCAAGTTATCACGATGGGACGCTGTCGCATGGGGGGTTGCGATTGGTCGCGATGGCTCTCTGTCGAGGCTCTCCCCAGCTTTCGACGACGAGACGAATGGCGGTTGCGCGTCACCTTACTGGGCGGGGAGTCCATGCACAGTGACGACTATCCCGAGGAATGGACTCCCAATGTAAAAATTTCCTGGAATCGTGCCCCCCATCAGTTGGTGATTCACTGTTCACATCGTGCTCCCAAACTCATTCCCGAATGGGAACGCGCTGAGAATGTCGAGATTTTGCCCCTTCATCCGGATGCGCCGATCCCGGGGGTCCTTGAAAATACCGTGTCCTTATACTTTACGGCCTGTCATTCCCACTTTTGGGTCGAATCCATTGAAGACACCATGCGACGCTACGGTTACGCCGTTGAAGGCGTTTTAGG
>CAZTIH010000013.1:0-1127 GCA_964613675.1 uncultured Candidatus Competibacteraceae bacterium | reverse complement strand
GTTTTAGGGAGTGACGGGTAATTGACTTCATCGTTGCTCCACCCAAACAGGATGTCCGGCCACCACTGATCGTGTTTAGTTTTGGTGGTGGAATATTGTCGGACTTCCATTTAGAATTCAGTCGTAGCATTCCTTGATGTCCCATTTCCCAAAAAACACTTCAATATGGTTGTCAGTAAGGAGAAAGCAGAGAAATGAAACAAAACAGCCGATCACACTAAACATGCCTATCTCAAATCACACTCCCCCAAGCCCTACAACTCCCCGCGCAATCTCCGCAAAAACGAGAATTGCAGAAGGCGGAACAGTTATTTTTTATTGAGTTTTAATAACAATGAGAAATATCCTTTGGATTACTGCTGCCCCGATTGTTAGTCGGGATGGCATGTTGTTTTCCAATTTGGCAAGCACTAGATACCGAGTAATTATTCCCGCAAGCGCCTTGGCCAACAAAGGAAATTATCGGCAGACATTTATCTGTACGCATCAGGTTAAGGACTTGAGCGAAATCATCGAAAGTCTATCGGAAAAAGATGTTGTTATTTTCTCGAAAAGTTTCAATATTTTTAATGAGCAGATTGCGCTAGTCGCAAAGCAGAAAAACACCAAAGTTATTTTTGATATTTGTGACAACCATTTCGATTCTG
Source organism: uncultured Candidatus Competibacteraceae bacterium (assembly GCA_964613675.1). Lineage (GTDB taxonomy): Bacteria > Pseudomonadota > Gammaproteobacteria > Competibacterales > Competibacteraceae > DAIUCA01. The sequence goes on along the minus strand of CAZTIH010000013.1, from coordinate 480 downwards.
CTGAATTAGCACAACATTATAAAAATATGGTTAACCTAGCGGATTTAATCACAGTTAGTACCTCCTTAATGGCGGATGCCGTTAAACTTTATACTGACAAAAGCGCAATAGTTATTCCGGATCCTTATGAGGGAAATAGAGGAAAACTTCGCTTTAAGCCGACTAAAAATGAATTAAAATTATTATGGTTTGGTAGCAATACCAACTTGGACAGCTTACAAGCAATGATTCCTACGCTAATCCCTTTATGTCAGCAGATACCCTTGAAACTACACATCGTGACGGCGGCAAATGTGGGAGTAGAACAAGCTTGTCAACGATTTAATAACCAATCTAAGCGTTTCCAATTACGGTTTTCGGCGTGGTCAGTCGAGACCACTCAAAATGCACTAAAACAGGCTGACATAGTGACGATCCCCTGTGTACGCAATTTGAAAACAATGGTTAAAAGTCCTAACCGTTTAGTAGAATCTCTCTGGG
>CAZTIH010000012.1:0-33309 GCA_964613675.1 uncultured Candidatus Competibacteraceae bacterium | reverse complement strand
ACGCTCTCGTCCAGGACGACCTTACTGCCCAGCATCGAGTAGTTGGAACCGAATTTGCTCACAGACTGCATGCTAGTTTTTTGGCATTTTCCGCTTCTCGATCACCGACAAATAGCACCATTAGCCCGCCAATGATCGGAATCCAAATAGCTAAACTTAACCAAGGCATATCAAGCATTAGGCGACTCCTTACACGACGAAAGCGAGAAGAACGAGTAAGCCGACGATCATGGCAAACGCGTAGTGAAACAAAAGCCCGGACTGGAGGTGTCGCACGATTCCCGCCGACCAACCCACAACCTTGGCGCTGCCATTGACAATGATGCCGTCGATCAATCCTGCGTCAGCGTATTTCCAAAGACCACGCCCTATTTTCACGCTGCCAGCTGCGAAAACAGCCTGATTGAAGTCATCAAAACCATATTTCCGTTCGAGTAAGGCGTGTAAGCCGCTAAAGCGTTCTCGGATTTTTTCGGGGAGATCTGGGCGTTTTTCGTAGAGATACCAAGCGCTCACGGCACCTCCCACTGCTAACCAAAATGGTAAGGTAATTAAACCATGTAAGGCAAAATCCAGCGGACCGTGGAAATGGTGACGCATTTCAGGTAAAACATCGTGAGTTGAGCGCACATAAATTGCGTCTTTGAAAAAATCACCAAATACCATCCATTCCACCGTCATGTAGCCCACTACCACAGAAGGAATCGCAAGTAAGACGAGGGGGATTGTCACAACTGCCGGGGATTCATGGAGATGATGACGGGTATGATCGTCAAAGCGCTCATGGGTATGGAAAACGAGCCAATAAACCCGAGTTGAATAGAAAGCGGTCACAAATACGCCCGCTAATGCGCAAAAGTAGGCAAAACCCGCACCCCATAGGTGTGAGTAATGTTCCGCTTCAATAATCGCATCTTTGGAGTAAAAACCCGACGATCCCGGTAATCCCATAAGTGCCAATGAGCCGATTAGGAAGCAAATCCAGGTAATAGGCAAATATTTCCGCAAATTGCCCATTTTACGGATATCCTGTTCGTGGTGCATGGCCATAATGACCGATCCCGCTGCAAGGAAGAGTAATGCTTTGAAGAAAGCATGGGTCATTAGATGGAAAATCGCGGCTGAGTAAGCCGACGCGCCCAATGCCATTGTCATATACCCCAACTGCGAAAGCGTCGAATACGCAACGACTCGCTTGATGTCATTCTGAATAATTCCCAAAAATCCCATAAACAACGCCGTGATTGAACCAATAATCAGAATAAAACTCAGCGCCGTATCAGAAAGTTCGTAAAGCGGCGACATCCGCGCCACCATGAAAATCCCAGCGGTGACCATCGTCGCGGCGTGAATCAGGGCTGAAATCGGCGTTGGACCTTCCATCGAATCGGGTAACCAGACATGCAATGGTACCTGAGCAGATTTTCCCATCGCGCCTACAAACATGAGTAGACAAATCAGTGTGATTGTATCAACACCGCTTAAAATGGTCGGTAATTCAATAGGTTCTGCAAAGTCGTTATGAGATTCAACCTGCGGTTCAGAATGGCTATCTGCGGTTTTTAAGAACGCTCCTGCAGAACTCACCGCGCTGTGATGGTCGTGATGATGCTCTTGGATAATGTCTGGGCCTGCAATGGCCTTGGCTTTCTCGAAAAGTTCAGCGTAATCAAGGGTTCCAAAGGCAAATACGGCCGCCGCAATCCCTAAAATGAATCCAAAATCACCTACACGGTTAACGAGAAAAGCCTTTAAGTTGGCGTGAATCGCACTTTCTTTCCGATGATAAAAACCGATGAGCAGATAAGAGACTAGCCCCACCGCCTCCCAACCGAAGAAAAGCTGTAGCAGATTGTTGGACATTACCAACATCAACATCGAGAAGGTGAATAGAGAAATGTAGCTAAAGAACTTCTGATAACCCTCTTCTCCCTTCATGTAACCGATGGTGTAGATGTGAACCATCAGAGATACGAAAGTAACGACAATCAGCATTACCGCCGTCAATCGGTCGACCAGAAAGCCAACTTCCATCCGCAAATCGCCGACGATCGCCCAGGTGTACACCGTACCATTGAAAGGTTCACCGTTCTGAAAGACCAGGTAATTGAAGACGACGAGCGATAATAAGCACGAGGCACCAACGCCAATCGTCGTGACCCAATGGGCAGCTTGACGACCAATGGCTTTACCAAATAACCCCGCGACAATGGCGCCAATCAGGGGAAATAATACCAACCACAAGTAAACGGTTTGCATGAATTAACCCTTCATGGTGTTTAAATCGCTGACATTAATGGTGTTTTTATTTCGGAATAACACCACTAAAATCGCTAAGCCAATCGCTGCTTCCGCCGCCGCGACCGTAAGGATGAAGAAGACGAAAATCTGTCCTGCGGCGTCGTCTAAAAAACGCGAGAACGCGATAAAGTTGAAGTTGACCGATAGCAGCATAAGCTCGATGCACATCAACAGAACGATGACATTTTTACGGTTCAAAAAGATACCGGCGACGCTGATGCAGAAAAGAATTGCCGCCAATATCAGATAATCTGTGAGTGTAATCACTACCCCCCCTCTAAAAGTTCTAGTCAAAATAAACCCGCTGATCTCAAGGTCAGCGGGCGGTTTGGTTTACTTTTTTTCTGCTGGCATCGAAATGATACGCAGACGGTCTTTGCTTTGGACTTTAATCTGCTGGCCAGGATCTTGGTATTTCGTTTCGGGACGCCGACGCATCGTGAGCGTAATTGCAGCGACAATCGCTACCAATAAGATCATGGCCGCAATTTCAAAGGGATAGACATAAGTCGTGTATAACAACAAACCGAGTTCGCGTGTATTGCTGTAATCGGCAGACCTTGGCTCAGACATCTGTTGTAATGCAAAAAAGTCTGATCCCACGACATAAATCATCATCCCTGCAATCGTCAACGCGACCGCCGCGCCGATGGGAAGGTATTGTGCAAATCCCTCTCGTAACACGGCGATATTGATGTCGAGCATCATCACCACGAAAAGGAATAACACCATTACCGCGCCCACATAGACAAGTACAAGGGCGATGGCCAAAAACTCTGCTTCGAGCAACATCCACAGTCCAGAACTTGCCACGAAGCAGACAACGAGAAAAAGTACGGCATGAATGGGATTTCGTGCACTGATAACGCGCAGTGCAGAAAACACTAAAATCGCCGCAAAGAGATAGAACAGAATTTTTTCAAAAGTCATTGGCAGCCCATTCAGATCAACGATAGGGAGCGTCAGCGGCACGATTGGCGGCGATCTGTTTTTCGTACATGTCACCGATTTTCAACAACTTTTCCTTCGTCATGATCTGTTCACCGCGATTCTCAAAGTGGTAGTGATGCACATGGGTTTCGACAATGGAATCGACCGGACAAGCTTCCTCGCAGAAACCGCAATAGATGCACTTGAAAAGGTCAATGTCATAACGAGTGGTGCGACGAGTTCCATCGGTACGGGGTTCAGATTCGATGGTGATCGCTAATGCGGGACAAACTGCCTCGCAGAGTTTGCATGCGATGCAGCGTTCTTCGCCGTTGGGGTAACGACGCAACGCATGAAGTCCACGAAAACGGGGCGATGTAGGCGTTTTTTCTTCGGGAAATTGCACGGTCACTTTACGAGCGAACAGATTTTTTCCCGTGACTTTCAGACCCATCATTAGCTCGTACATCAGAAAACTTTTGACTTGTTGGGTTAAGGCTTCCACGACAAATCCTCTAAAATTAGGTGGTTAACTGCTTGAATTAGCAGCATAAATTAAGCAAACCACGGGGGTAACTTAACGATGATGGCAACGCTCAATACGACAATCCAGACAATCGTGATCGGAATAAAAACCTTCCAGCCCAACCGCATAATTTGGTCGTAGCGATAACGGGGAAAGGTCGCACGAAACCACAAGAAGCAGAATAAGAGCGCACAGGTCTTCAGAAGAAACCACACGATACCAGGCACCCAACTAAACAAGGGATCGAGAATCGGTATGCCTTGGAAGGGCGACAACCAACCTCCTAAAAATAAGGTCGCGGTAAGGGCGGAAATGAGAATCATGTTGGCATACTCAGCAAGGAAAAACACAGCAAATAGCATTCCTGAGTATTCAACATGGAAACCGGCCACGATTTCAGACTCTCCCTCCGCGACATCGAAGGGAGCACGATTGGTTTCTGCGACACCAGAGACGAAATATACGATAAACAAGGGAAGTAAGGGCAGTAAGAACCAGTGGAATATACTTCCACTTTGGGCCTCTACGATTTTCCCTAAATTTAGGCTGCCCGCTGCCATCAGAACGCCCACGAGTGCAAATCCCATAGCGATTTCGTACGCAACAATCTGTGCCGCAGATCGCATCGCCCCCAACAGCGCGTATTTTGAATTGGACGCCCAACCCGCCAAAATCACACCGTACACGCCTAGTGAAGTGAGGGCTAACAGATACAGCAGACCCGCATCGAGTCGAGCCAACACCATGCCATCATCGAAAGGAATCACCGCCCAAGCCGCTAAAGCAGGGGCTAAAGCCAGCATCGGTGCTGTGACAAATAGAAACCGATCAGAACCCGAAGGGACGACGATCTCTTTGAACATCAATTTAATTGCATCGGCAATCGGTTGTAACAACCCCATTTTGCCGACGCGATTAGGCCCCACGCGCATCTGAATGTAGCCAATCACCTTGCGTTCGGCATAGGTGAGATAGGCTACGCTCGCCATGAGCGGTAGGACAATTATCAGAATCTGAATAACAATTAGTGCGACTTTGAAGACGTCTTCCACACTCTCCCCCTTGTAAAATTAGGCACGTTGGCGCTGTTGCGCGACGCTAATCGTGAAATTGGTCTGCGTCGCCCCAAGCATCACTGTGCTAGGAAGCGCCGTCGCTATCGCTACGCAACGATGAGGCATTCCCTCGTCGGCAAGCCAATCCAGTTCAACAGAATTCTGTAAACTGTCGCTAATCAGAATGCGCTCATTGGGCTGTAAACCGAGTGATTGTGCTGTTTCTGGGTGCACCGCAACTTTATTAGCGATGTCTGCTAACGGCGTCGCTTGTAGCGATTTTGCGTTACGTACTGTGCTATCTACCCCATAAATCGGGACCTCGATAATCCGTTGCAGATTGTCTGATGGCGGGTTGGGTGCAGCAAAGGAAGTGGAGCTTTCAACTAAATTGTTGGGCTGTACATCTTTGCACTGTGTCGCTAACGCTTCACGCACTGCTTCAGCCGTTAGATAATCAAAAACCTGTAAATTCAATAGGTTACCTAGTACACGCAAGACTTTCCAAGCGGGGCGTGCTTCACCAACAGGGGGACAAGCTGCCTGCTGACTTTGCCATTGGCCCTCCAAGTTGACAAAAGTCCCTGGAGTTTCTGCAAAGGTCGCAATTGGCAAGATTGCGTGAGCATACTGCTGGGTTTCTAGATTCTTAAACGCAGCTAGTGAAACCACCAACTCCGCCTGTTTCAAAGCATTGAGGGCGACTGTACTTTGCAGACAATCTAACTCGGGTTCTACACCGAGCAACACATAGGCTTTACGCGGTTGGGTTAACATCTGATCAACGGTGAGTCCCGTTTTAGTAGCCGTTTTTGCGCCCGGTAAACGGTGCGGCAATGCCCCCGCCAAATAAGCCCCCACTCCATTTCCGCCCTCCATCAAGTACCCTAAAGTTGCCCCTGTGTGCTTCGCGATGAACACCGACAAGGCTCTTAAAGCGGCGAATTGTGGGTGCATGTGTGCTTGCTGCCCCACCAAAATCACTTTTGCCACCCCTCGAATTAAGGTGCTTGCAATCTCTTGTTCAGCAGACATCGCTTTCTGCGGGACGAGATGGGTTAATTGAGTCGGCAATTGAACACCACGCTGTTCTGCAACAGCTTTCGCTACGCCAGCAACTACAGCCACCCACTCGCTAGGTGCCACGGCAATTTCCTGGGAAAGCGCATAATTTAAATCGTAACAGCGCCCGTTAATCGCCATAATTTTAGCGCCTTTCAACGACGCTTTGCGCAAGCGATGATTTAGCAACGGTTGTTCTAATCGCGGATTACTTCCAATCAGAAGTGCGGTGTCGATCAGATCGAGATCGGCAATAGCCATCCCCAGCCACGGACAATTTGGGTCACTACCGACATCTGAAAAGTCGATCTGTCGCAATCTCACATCGACATTGTGGCATCCCAATCCGCGGGCGATCTGTTGTGCTAGATAAAGTTCTTCTAGGGTTGCAGAAGGGGAGAGTAGAAACCCAATTTGTTCTGAACCATATTGTTTTACGATCGCTTTCAAGTCGTTAGCGACGGTTTCCAGAGCCGTTTCCCACGCCGTTTCCCCTACCGTTTTCAACCAAGGCTTCGTCAGTCGATTAGGCGAGTTAATCGCTTCGTAACTGAAGCGGTCGCGATCTGATAACCAGGTTTCGTTGATCGTCGCATTGTCACGAGGCACCACCCGCTTCACTTGGTTGCGAATCGTGTGAACGAACAGGTTGGCCCCAACGCCGTCGTGAGGCGCAACTCCTTGATGTTGAACATATTCCCACGAGCGTCCCGTATAGCGGGCGGGCTTATTGGTCAAAGCGCCTACGGGACACAGGTCGATGACATTTCCCGATAGTTCAGAAATCATCGCGTGTTCGATATACGTTCCGATCTCAACATGTTCGCCGCGCCCTGTGGCCCCTAATTCGCGTAACCCAGCGACTTCTTCGCCAAATCGCACGCAGCGAGTGCAGTGGATGCAGCGCGTCATTTCGGTCTGCACGAGAGGCCCAATATCCTTATCGCGTACCGCCCGCTTACGTTCGCTAAATCGCGAAATATCGCCCCCATAGCCCATTGCAATGTCTTGCAGTTCGCATTCCCCACCCTGGTCGCAAATGGGGCAATCAAGGGGATGATTAATGAGCAAAAATTCCATCGTCGCTTGTTGTGCGGCGAGGGCTTTGGGGGATTTGGTCTGAACCTTCATGCCGTCCATGATGGGGGTAGCACAGGCCGGTAAAGGTTTGGGCGCGGGACGGCCGCCCTGTTCGACTTCGACTAAACACATCCGACAGTTAGCGGCAATCGACAAATGTTTGTGGTAACAGAAACGCGGAATTTCAATGCCCGCTGCATCCGTCACTTCGATAATCATCGCCCCTTTACGCGCCTCCAGCGCTTGGCCGTCGATTTCGATTCTGACCCATTCGGTTGTCATGTCTTAAAATCCTCTCTAAGCCGCTTCAGCGGGCGTCGGCGTACCCACCATGCTGCGCTTATGTTCGATGTAGTAAGCGAATTCATGGCGGAAATGGTTTAAGAAACTCTGCACTGGCATGGCAGCCGCATCGCCTAATGCACAAATCGTGTGCCCCATGATTTTTCCGGCCACACTGTCGAGGAGATCGAGATCTTCCGAACGTCCTTTACCTTCTACAATGCGCGTCAGCACGCGGTACAGCCAGCCCGTCCCTTCACGACAGGGCGTACACTGGCCACAAGACTCAGAATAGTAGAAGCGCGAAATCCGTTGCAGAACTTTGACCATATCGGTGGTTTCATCCATCACGATGACCGCACCTGATCCCAACATCGAGCCACCTTTACCGATGCTGTCATAATCCATATTGAGCTTTAACATCTGATCACCGGGCAGAACGGGGACCGAAGATCCTCCCGGAATGACGGCCTTGAGTTGCCGACCGTTTTTCACCCCACCCGCGAGTTGCAGAAGTTCTGCAAAAGGGGTTCCCATCGGAATTTCAAAGTTACCCGGCCGATTAACATGACCCGATACCGAGAAAATTTTCATCCCCCCCGACCCCGGGATGCCCAGATTCGAGAACCATTCCGCACCGTTACGCAGAATAATGGGGACAGAAGCTAACGATTCGGTGTTGTTAATCGTTGTGGGCTTGCCGTAGAGACCGTAATTAGCGGGAAACGGCGGTTTGAATCGCGGCTGTCCCTTTTTACCTTCCAAAGATTCTAAAAGTGCCGTTTCTTCGCCGCAGATATACGCTCCTGCGCCTAATGAACCGTACAAATCGAAATCAATTCCGGAACCTTGAATATTTTTGCCCAAAAAACCCGCGTCATAGGCTTCTTTAACGGCCGCTTCAAAGCGCTCAGACGGTTCATCCATCCACTCGCCGCGCATGTAGTTGTAGCCCACGGTCGCCCCAATCGCGAAACCGGCAATCGCCATCCCTTCCACGAGGGCATGGGGGTTGTAACGCAAAATATCGCGGTCTTTACAGGTACCGGGTTCGGATTCGTCTGAATTGCAGACGATATACTTCTGACCGGGCTTATTGCGAGGCATAAAGCTCCACTTCAACCCCGTTGAGAAGCCAGCACCCCCTCTCCCACGCAAGCCAGATTTTTTAACTTCTTCAATGACTTGCTCTTGGGTCATGCCCCCTGCGAGAATTTTTTTCCACGCTTCGTAGCCGCCACAGGCTAGATAAGTTTCTAAGCTATAGGGATTTTTTTTGTCGAGGGTGAAGTAGCACACTAGATTTTGTTGAACGGCCATTTCAATTACTCCAATTCGTCGAGAATTTGATCGACTTTTTCGGTCGTCAGATTTTCATAATAGACATGGTTAATTTGCATCATCGGCGCAAAGCTACAGGCGGCAAGACATTCTTCCTCGCGCTTCAGATAAAACTTGCCATCGGGTGTCGATTGACCGAGTTTGATGCCCAATTTCTTCTCGAGATGGTTCAGAATTTCGTCACTTCCGCACAACATGCAGGACACATTCGTACAGAGAGAAATGCTGTATTTGCCGACGGGTTTCAGTTCAAACATCGAATAGAAGGAGGCCACTTCGTACACGGCAATTTTGGGCATCTCCAGATATTCGGCCACCGCATCCATCAGATCGGTCGTCAGATAACCACCGTTCTCGTGTTGTACTTCTCTTAACGCGCCCAAAACGGCCGACTGCTTCTGATCCGCAGGGTAACGGGCCAACCAACGGTCGATCTCTGCAATGGCGTGATGGGATAGAAGATGCAGTTTCGAGGCTTCTTTGACTTTTGGCAGACTCATTAGCGGTCAATCTCCCCAAATACGATGTCCTGTGTCCCGATAATGGCGACCGCATCCGCCAGCATGTGGCCCCTAGACATCTCATCCATCGCCGAGATGTGGGCAAATCCGGGGGCACGAACTTTGACGCGGTAGGGTTTATTGGCACCATCAGAAATCATATAGACCCCGAATTCGCCCTTCGGATGTTCAATAGCGGCATACACTTCGCCTTCGGGCACACAGTAACCTTCTGTAAAAAGCTTGAAGTGGTGGATTTGGGCTTCCATGTCGTTCTTCATCACTTCGCGTTTCGGAGGCGAAATCTTGTGATCTTCAAGCATGACGGGGCCTGGGTTGTTGCGTAACCACTTGACGCACTGCTGAATAATGCGATTTGACTGGCGCATCTCTTCAATGCGCACTAGATAGCGGTCATAACAATCGCCATTTGTCCCAATCGGAATATCGAAGTCGACTTCATCGTAAGTTTCGTAGGGCTGTTTTTTGCGCAAATCCCACGCAATCCCCGAGCCGCGCAGCATTGGCCCCGTAAAACCGAGTTGCAACGCCCGCTCAGGAGTCACCACGCCAATCCCTACCGTGCGTTGTTTCCAAATCCGATTGTCTGTTAAGAGCGTTTCGTATTCATCGACACAGCCCGGAAAGCGGTCGGTAAATCGCTCTATAAAATCGAGTAGTGACCCCTTACGTTGCGCATTGAGTTCGGCAATTTCCCGCAGAGAATGGGCACCGTTGGGGCTGTGATGATAGAAGGGCATCTCGTTGGGCAAATCGCGATAGACCCCGCCTGGACGATAGTAAGTCGCGTGCAGACGCGCACCGCTCACCGCTTCGTAGCAATCCATCAAATCTTCACGCTCGCGGAAACAGTACAGAAACATCGACATTGCCCCGACATCCAGTGCGTGGGCGCCGAGCCATAAGAGATGATTCAGAATCCGCGTAATCTCATCGAACATCACGCGGATGTACTGCGCCCGCTTCGGCGGTTCAATGCCCAATAGCTTCTCAATCGCCAATACATAACCATGCTCGTTACACATCATCGAGACATAATCCAGCCGATCCATATAACCAATACTTTGATTAAAGGGTTTGCTTTCGGCGAGCTTTTCTGTACCACGGTGTAGCAGACCGATATGGGGATCTGCGCGTTGAATGACTTCGCCGTCCATTTCCAGTACCAGACGCAGAACGCCGTGCGCGGCAGGATGTTGGGGGCCGAAGTTTAGGGTGTAGTTGCGAATCTCAGGCATGGGAATTCCCCCGTTTTTCGGCGCTAATCTCTTGACGATGATCCTTGCGCACCACCCGTGGTACGAGCACGCGCGGTTCGATGCTGACGGGTTCGTATACCACCCGCCCTCGCGCTGGGTCGTAACGCATCTCGACTTGGCCTATTAACGGAAAATCTTTGCGGAAGGGATGTCCGATGAAGCCGTAGTCGGTGAGTAGACGTCTTAAATCTGGATGTCCTTCAAATACAATGCCATACAAATCAAAGGCTTCTCGCTCATACCAGTTGGCGACATTCCAAATGTCTGCAACGGATGGCAGGACGGGCAACTCGTCGTCAGGGGCATAACAGCGCACCCGCAAACGCACATTTTTGGCGATCGACAACAGGTGGTACACCGCTGCAAATCGACGGATTTGGGGGCCTTCGGAAACTTGCCGAACGATTTCGGCACTGCGTCCTGTGGCGACGGGTTCCACCGCTCGACTAAACCCCTTGAATGTTTGGGTTTCACTGGTGGCCCATTCCGCTTTGCCGTAGGCGCTGTAGTCCACGCCAGCCAGGTCGATTAGTTGGGCAAAGGCGAAATCGGGTTCGTCACGCAACGCCGTCAGAGTGTCGATTAACGTATCGGCAGCGACCTCAAGCGTAATCTGTTCAATGTCCAGCTTGGCGTTCTGAACGACATCGCCAAACCGGGTTTTCAGAAGTTCAAACAAAGATTCAGTGCGGCTCATCGACTTACCGGGCAATGGTATTGGTGCGTTTAATTTTTTTCTGAAGCTGGATGATGCCGTAAAGCAGCGCTTCAGCCGTGGGCGGGCAACCCGGGACGTAGACATCGACGGGGACAATGCGATCACAACCCCGTACTACCGCATACGAATAATGGTAGTAACCGCCGCCATTTGCGCAGGATCCCATGGAAATTACCCAACGAGGTTCGGGCATCTGGTCGTACACTTTGCGCAGTGCGGGGGCCATTTTGTTGACCAAGGTGCCGGCTACAATCATGACATCGGATTGGCGCGGACTCGGGCGAAAAACAATGCCGAAACGGTCGAGATCATAGCGACTTGCCCCGGCGTGCATCATTTCAACCGCGCAGCAAGCCAACCCGAAGGTCATGGGCCACATGGAACCGGTTCGCGCCCAGTTGATGAGTTGATCGGCGGTCGTAGTGACTACGCCTTTCTCTAAAATGCCTTCTACTCCCATTCGAGTGCCCCCTTTTTCCACTCATAGATGAAACCGACAATTAGAATGCCGAGGAAAATTGCCATCGCGCCAAAACCAAAAAGGCCGATTTCATCGAGTGAAACGGCCCACGGGAAGAGAAATGCAATCTCTAAATCGAAGATGATAAATAGGATGGCGACGAGATAGTAGCGGACATCAAATTTCATCCGCGAGTCTTCAAAGGCTTCAAAGCCGCATTCATAGGGTGAAAGTTTTTCGCTGTCGGGTCGCTGGGGGCCAAAAACGAAGCCCATGGCGATTGGCCCGATGCCCATCGCAATACCGATCACCAGAAAGATCAAAACGGGTAAATAATGTTCGAGCATGGTTGGTCCGGTGGGTGAGATTATGTCTATTTAGAAGAAGCAAAAAACAGCGCGTAATAAAGGATTACTCATTGCTTTGCCGCATTCTAAATGTCTGATTTACAGACGGTCAAAAAATACCTTGGGGAAAGTTCCTTTATCCCTGGAAACCCCTAAAGAAAAAGGAATTTTTACTTTTGCATCAGTGCGTTACCAAAGACTATCACACCCTTGTGCGAAGTTCCCATTTTGCCCAACCCTTCCTTTCGTTCATCTCAGTTTCAATTTTATTCTAATGTTTTGAGAGGCGCATTGTGACTACGCTGCATCCCCTGGTTGGCATCGCCACTTGTCGGCGGTTTTTTGAACCTTTCCATTATCATGCGGTGAGCGAACCCTATCTTATCGCATTGAAAAAAGTCGCTAATGTGATTCCGGTGATGTTGCCTTCCCTAGGCGACGAAGAGACAGTTAAAGAACTGCTCGGCCATTTGGATGGGGTACTTTTGCCGGGGAGTCCGTCGAATGTGGACCCCAATTATTACGGTCTGGATGAAAATGCCCGTGTCCCACCGCAAGACTTTTACCGCGATCAATTTACTTTACCGCTGATTCGCGCCTTGATCGCCGCCAAGACGCCGTTAATTGCAATTTGTCGGGGATGTCAAGAACTCAATGTCGCGCTGGGGGGGACACTACATCCCAAAGTGCATGAAGTCGGTGTATTTGCAGATCACCGCGACGATGTTTCGCAACCCATAGAGATTCGTTATCAGATTGCTCACGGGGTGCATTTTACCCCCAATGGTTGGTTAAATCAGAAATTAGGATGTTCTGAAATGCAGGTTAACTCGTTGCACGGTCAAGGGATTAACCGTTTAGCCCCCTGTCTGGAAGTAGAAGCTATTGCAGACGACCAGTTAGTCGAAGCGGTGCGCGTCAAAGATCATCCATTTGCATTTGGATTTCAGTGGCATCCAGAATGGGATGCAGAGAATAACGCAGCTTCTCAGAAAATTTTTACGGAATTTGGTGACGCTTGTCGGTATTATCGCAAATTCGTCAAGCAATAATAATTGCAGAAGTTGTTCGGGTAATTTGATTTTCGTGCGACTGAACTTTTCGGCGAGATCCTAAGATTTCACGAACACTTGCATTGAATTCGCAACCCACTATCATGCGCGGCCCATCGAGGCAGCCCCTGAGGCTTTATGCGATTTTCATAACCGCGTCGCTCCCCAGTAGCGGCGCGAATCCCTCCACCGCTATCCTGTTGAACCAAGGAGCTACGCCCATGAGCGCATGTTTAGAAGCTGTTGAACGGGTCGGTCAGTTGTCGATCGCTGTCCCCCCCGTTGATCCTGGAGGCCAAACGGCTCTCTCGGCCGACCATTTTGTTGAGCGCAACGGTATTGTTTTTGCCGGCACGCACTTAATTCTCGATCTATGGGGCGCAACCCATTTAGACGACCTGAAACGCATTGAATTCGCGCTGCGCGAATCGGTCAAAGTGGCGGGCGCGACTCTGCTACACATCCATTTGCACCATTTCACCCCAAACGGCGGCGTGTCAGGCGTGGCCGTGTTGGCCGAATCACACATCAGTGTCCACACCTGGCCCGAACGTAATTACGCTGCTTTTGATATTTTCATGTGCGGCGATGCCCAGCCCGAGAAAGCCATTCTCGTGCTCAAAAACGCTTTCCACCCGAGTCGAATGGCGATTAGCGAACATTTGCGCGGCGTGGTGCAGTCCTGATGGCGCAATTTACCGAGACGCTGTACGACAATTACGCCCAACAGATGCCGATTGCTGAAGTTTTTTTTGAGAATCGGACCGATCACCAACATCTGTTAATTTTCCGTTCCCCACGCTTTGGTCGGGTCATGGCCCTCGATGGTGTGGTTCAAACGACGGAAGGCGACGAATTTATTTATCACGAGATGCTCACTCATGTGCCGATCTTGGCCCACGGAAACGTGAAGCGCGTGCTTATCATCGGCGGCGGTGACGGAGGAATCTTGCGAGAAGTCGCTCGACACCAGTCAATTGAACGCATTGTGCAGGTCGAAATCGACCACGCCGTGGTGGAGATGAGCAAGCAGTACTTGCCAAACCACTCTAACGGTGCTTACGACGATCCTCGCTTTGAACTCATCATCGACGATGGCGCAAATTACATGCGGCAATCGCAAGAATCGTTTGAAGTGATTATCTCAGACTCTACCGATCCGATTGGGCCAGGCGAGTCACTGTTCACTTCAGACTTCTATGCCGCAGCTAAGAGTCGGTTGTCGCCCGGGGGGGTGCTGGTGGCACAAAATGGCGTCGCCTTTATGCAGCTCGACGAAGCGCAAACGACCGCAAAACGCTTCCAACCGCTATTTGCCGACTGGCATTTCTACACTGCGGCGGTACCTACTTATGTGGGGGGGGTAATGGCGTTTGCGTGGGGGACTGATAACCGCGATTTACGTCGATTGTCGCGTGAAATTATCGCGGCGCGCTTCCAAGCGGCCAATTTTGCGACCCGTTATTACGCGCCTTCGGTACATGTGGCGAGTTTTGCTTTGCCGCAATATCTGTTAACCGCCATAGGTAAAAAGGACGGCGAATAGATGTGGATGCCGCTTTCTGCTGATTGGGACCGCGATCTGTTGCGCGACCTCGCCGCAGAACGCGGTACCCCGCTTCTGGTCATCAATTGCGACCTCGTGCGTCGCCAGTACCGCCAGCTTCAAAACGCCCTTCCCCAGGTCAAAATTCACTATGCCATCAAAGCCTTACCCGAACTGGCGGTGATTGATTGTTTAGATGCGTTAGGGGCGCATTTTGATGTGGCGACGAGTGGTGAAATTGGCTTACTGCGTCAATTGCATCTGAATCCTCGGCGCACTATCCACACGCATCCGATTAAGCGCGATCAAGACATCCGCACGGCACTGCGCTTTGGCTGTACAACTTTTGTGGTCGATAACGCGGTCGAGTTAAACAAACTAATCCGTTACAAGAACCGCGTTGGACTTTTGTTAAGATTAAGTATTCGTAGCTCGGATGCGGTAGTGGATCTCTCAAAAAAATTTGGTTGTGCGGTAGAGGAAGCACTACCACTTCTAAGCCTTGCTCAAAAAAATGAGTTAACAATCAAAGGTTTATGCGTTCATGTGGGATCGCAATGCAGTCATCCCAGTGCTCACGTTCACGCTATCGAAACAGCTATTGATTTGATTTTTGCCGCACGCAAGTTAGGCATTTACCTAACCGTTTTAGATATTGGAGGGGGATTCCCGGCTGATTATGGCCAGGGAATTGCTTCGATTGAGGATTATTGTGCCCCTATTCGCCAAGCCCTAGCGCAATTACCCACAGAAATTGAGGTGTTCGCAGAACCGGGGCGGGCTTTGGTGGCAAGTGCGGCAGTGGGTTTGACAAAGGTAATTGGTTATGCACAACGTCAAGGTACCCATTGGTATTACTTAGACGACGGCGTTTACGGGAATTTTAGTGGCCAACTCTTTGATCATGCTCGTTATCCTCTCGATAATTTGTCTCGTCAATTAAATGACGATGAAGAAAACGGGGTTTTTGCAACCACTTTTGCTGGCCCTACCTGTGACAGCATTGATGTCATTGCAGAGTCTGTCATGTTTCCCAAAACGCAAGTGGGGGATGTGCTCGTCGGGCAGTCGATGGGGGCCTACACCCTGGCGACATCGACCGAATTTAACTCGCTTCCGCGTCCCACTGTCGTGATTCTAAACCCAACGGTCAGTCAGCGGCGCGTATCGTTTATTAGCTAAAACCTTGGGCTGTTTTCTCTAAAAAATGCTTGGAATATCGACCTAATTGGTTGGGATAACACAACTCGAACAAGCGACCTCTGCCTCCCAAAAGCAGCGCTCTTGCCGCCGAAACAACGGACGGTAGTGATCGAGTGGTTGGCGAGGAATTGAGGACAACAAGATTGTCGCGCTGATTTCAGGGTTGGTTTCACAGATAACACTTGTTTAAGATCATCCTCGACGCGATGCGGCAAACAAGGGCAAGGTTTATGCACAATACCTTTGATTTAATTCGGGAATGGCTGGGAAAGCACCTAGGTTTTACCTCCTATTTTGCTTCCAAAGTAGCGGGATCCATAAAACCCATCGCTACCGAAGAACTGGAAAAAACGAAAGCCCCCGCATCTTCGGTTTCCAACCCCCCTTATTACATGGGAGAAAGTATGTCGGCAGGTACATTTATTCAGAAATTACTGGCCGTGAGGGCCGCAGAAAAAATGCGGATTACCACCTATCAAAACCAGCTCGCAGCATTTCAGAACAGCCTCGTGGCACTGTTGGAATTGCGGGACTTATGGTCTCGCAGCCCTCAGCCCTCAGCCCAATTTGACCAATTTTTCAGCCAAATCAGTCGGTTAACTGAGGTTCACGCCGAGATCACGAAGGAAAGTCAGCGGTTGGGGCAATTGGCCCGTCGGTTTGAGCGGGACACCATCACAATCGGCGTGGCGGGCAAGGCGCGGCAGGGAAAAAGCACCCTGCTTCAAGCGATTTCGGGGCTGACCAACGAGGCGATTCCCGCCGCGAAGGGGCTGCCGTGTACGGGTGCGAAGTCGCGGATCATCCATTACAAGACAGATGCCCCCTACGCCGAAGTCGAGTTCTATAACAGTGCGGAGTTTTTCGCGCAGATTTCGAGCTACTACCAAGAGCTATTTTCCGAGCGCCAACCCGCTGATTTGGCCGCATTTATTCGCGATTTCCCAGGCAAGGATGAGTCTTTCAAAGAACATCCCGAGAAGCAGAAACGTTATAGCATTCTGAAAGAAATTCACGGCGATATGCCCAGCGTGAAAGGGCTGTTGGGGCTGCCGCAGAAGCGCATCGGGATTGCAGAAGTCGGTAAATATGTCTCGCAGCATCAGAAGAAGTGGTTCCGAGCCGTGAAGTGCGTCCACATTTACGTAGCGTTTCCAAACAACGACGTGGAGGGGCTTTCGCTCATCGACCTGCCCGGTTTAGGGGAAATGACCAAGGGTTACACGGAAAAGCTGATGTCATCGCTACAGGAAGACATCGACGCGGTGTTGCTCATTCGCCGCCCCGACCCCGATGACCAAGGCGATGATTGGCTGGCGCCGGATTACCGACTGTTTGAGGACGTGAAGGTGGCGGTGCCGGCGTTGGACCTGCACGACTGGCTGTTCATCGTTCTGAACAAGACGGCGGATGGCGACAACCACGACACGGCTGAGCTGCTGCGGAAGCGGCCTCTGGACATGGGCAGCAATCCAGAACTGCTCATGGCGAACTTTCTGGATGCCGAAGAAGTGCGAAATGTGCTTTTGCCCACCGTGTTGCGTCATCTGGAAGATCGCCTTGCCCGCAATGATAAGAAGCAGGTCGATGAGGCGCTGGGCGGCGTGCGGCGGCTGTCGCAGAAGACTCGGGACATCATTAGGGGTGTGGAACAGGTGCTCTCTCACCGCGACGAAAGCAATCGGGAGAGTGAAAATTTTGATCGGATATTTGAGGCGTTCTGGGAAGATTTTTGCGTGAACTGCGAGGATCTGCGTCAGCGCTACGCGGAACAAATCGACGATCAAGAAATGTTGCAGAAATTCGAGACTGCCGTCGAACAGGCCTGTGATGAGTCTTTGAATCGTTTGGCGTTACCTTCTGACGGAGAACTCGTGCGATTAGCGAAGAAATTCGGGGGCTGGGACACCGTTTCAGAACGGCAACAGCACAATCTGCGCGTGTTTCTGACGCGGACGGTTTCCGATCAGTTAAACGACTACTTTCGCGAGCTAGTGGAGGCGTTTTATCGCGATCTGTCTGAGCAATTGCTGCCGCTGTTTCTGGATCCAAAGGATCGGACACGGAAGGGCGTGACCCAACTGCGGGAATTCTTCCATTCGGATGTTTCAGAAAATCTGTATCAAGCATTTGATTATCTTGCAGATTTTGAACTGTCTTACAAAAGCCATTTTCACCACCGCGTGCGGGAACAAATGGCCTGTCTCGATCCAGCAGATAAGGACTCCTCGTTGAAACTGCCTCGGCTATCAAACTTCTACAAAGCAGAAGATGCGGATCAACTGCGACGGGGTCTGGAAAGCCACTATCACGAAGCGGCCCACGCTGTGCGTAAAAAACTCACCGAAGAAATGCAGAAAGATCCATCGCGAATTTTATTTGCTCTGGCCGAGGAGTTCTGCGACCGCGCGAGCCGTGCGAAGGATATTGAGAAGGAGTGGAAAAAGTTTACGCGCACCTATCGCCATGAAATCTGGCCCGAGCATTTCGGGGCGTTTTACCAAATGGAGCAATTGCGTGAGCAGTTTCAGAAGCGATCTCGAGAGGTTCAGAACCATCTCGATAGCTTGCAACAGCGGTAAAAGGAGCGAAATCCGATGAGTGATGTAGACGAAAAAGCGCTGAATATCATGCTGTTAGGCCCTTCTGGCGTGGGTAAAACCTCGTTGCTCTCAGCGATGATGCAGAATCTTAATGTGGATGTAGATTTCCGACTGAAATCCACCGATTACGAGGCAGAGCAACGTATTCAGAAAATGATTCGCAAAATACAGAGCATGGAAGATCATTTCGCCATCAATGAGCGTGCCCATCTCGCGAGCACAATGGGTTTGCAGAAATACCCCTACGAAATTCTGTTCGAGCAGAAAAAAGAGGCTGATCTCGCATTTCACGATTTCCCCGGCGAATGGTTTCGGGGTGGCGGTGGTGAAGGCAAAAAAAAGGAGATTGGCCGTATTGCCGACCACTCCCAAGTGATTTTTAACTTGATTGATGCGGTGGGCTTGATGGAGTACAGCCGAGATGAATCTGAGATTAAAAACGGCCATGAAGAGGTTGCGCAATTTCTTAAAGAGCACTTTGGAAGGCGTCCCCAATTTCTGGTCGTGTTTGTTCTGGTGAAATGCGAGACCTATCTAAAGTTCGGCAATGCCAACCTGAGAGAGCAGAACACGCGCAAACTATTCAAACAGTTTGAGGAGCGGCATCGTCGCGCCATTGATTTTGTGAATAACAGTCCTGGAGCCTCGGGCGTACTGATCCCTGTACAAACCACAGGGTGTTTGAAGTTCATTGAAAAAAGTCGCGAACCTGAATGGGACGGCATCAAACTCTCGACCTTTCACAAGCGAGAAGAGTACAAACCTCAGGACGCAGATCAGGTTTTGCGCCATGCCCTTGCCTTTCTTCTCAAACGCGTGGAGCAGAATCGCGGCAACCTTTCGAGCCTCTATCGTTGGCTCACCAGTAAGAACAAGCGGTTCAACCAAGCCCTTCAGAAGTTTTCTGAAACCCGACGTCGTGATTATCGAATCTACGGCGATGCGATTTGATACGAGGAAATGAAGATGAGTGAGCAAAAATCGATTAGTCCTATCTATTTCGATTACGACACCAATTACAGTGTTCACCGCAGATGGCGTCTCAAGAGTCCGCACGAAAAAATTCAGGAAAAAATTAAAGGGATGGTTGAGTTTTGTCGCACGAAAATTTGGGAAGACTTTCTCAGCGATCAACATCCAAAAAAGACCTGCTGTGCGTTTCGGTACGACGAGGATGCACCAGAAGAGGGGCCTGTGGGGTTGTTGATTAGCTCGATTCCGACGGATCACAAAGATCGCGGAAGAAGACCGGTGTATATCGCGCTGCTTCTGATCTTTCAAAAATTCCACTGCAAACATGTTCTGCAACTCTTCAAGGAATTGGTGCAGACCGACGCTAACACACCGCCCGATTATCTGAAAAAAATTGTTGAACAGATTCTCAAGTCCGATAAAGAGAACGACGGTGAGGCCAAGCTCGAAGCGTCTGCTCTTGAGTTCCCAATTCCGAAACTGACTTCTTCGAGTTCCTCAAAATCTGCTTTCAAGAGCTGCATCATTAAGAGTACAAATTCAGAAAAATTTGCCGAGAAAATCGATGAGCTTGATTCTCAGACTGAGACTTGTAGCCGTTTGCTGGTTTCAAACGAGTTTTTGAGCGAGCAAAAGGTTTTGGCTTGGGACGAGCATCTACCTGGATTCGGGACTGTCTTCATATCTGATAATCCGGAGTCCGAGATCGAAAATTTGGCGGATTGGTTAGAAAAAAAAAAAACCCTCTTCATCCTCAGAAGGTGCTCAAGGACTGCAATCAAGCGCTACAGCAATGCGTGAATGGCGCGATCGATCGGCTCAAGCCCAAGGCGTCACAAAAGAAATCTTAGGCACTGCATATGTTACTGGTCTCGCAATAGTACATGTCCTCGTGCAAGACCTCCCCAAAACTATCCGGAATCGCCTCAAAAACTGATCCTACCCATTCAGATGGGCAATCGCATGTAGGGTTGGCGCTCAAATTTGAGGATTTGGGCGCAGCAGAAATCTAATGTGTAAGCAAAAAGTCGATGCGCTTTAATACTGGCCTTGCGCGTTCAAAACATCCCCATCGCTCGTCTTGCCAACTGTCGCTTAATTGGTGGCAGTACATCGAATGCCAACAATCCCAGATTCCGCACTAGGGGCACCCCCGGCAATCTGCTCGTAAATAACCACGCCAATCCATCCGTGAAATTCACTAGCAATTGTTGATCTTGTTGGCGCTGTTTTTCGTAATTTCGCAGCCACTTGGCTTCCCCCACATCCGCATTCTTGGGCAAGACATTAAGGAAGTTGGCTAACACCGCTACATCGCGTAAACCCAGGTTAAAGCCTTGTCCCGCAATGGGGTGGAGCGTATGGGCTGCATTTCCCACCAGCGCAAAACGAGGGCCGATGTACCGCTTTGCCTTGAGTAACCGCAGGGGGTAAGCCGTACGCGGGGCAGGATGTGAAAAATCGCCTAGTCGTTCGCCAAATCGCTGTTTCAAATAATGACAGAAGGCTTCGTCAGGTAGGCTTAAGACCGCATTTTGTTGTGAATTAGGTACAGTGCATACGACAGCGTATCTATTTTGCAACATCGGCAACAGGGCAACGGGGCCGTCATCCGTAAAGCGCTCAAAAGCGATGCCCTCTGTGGGGAACTGTGGCGATACTTCAGAAATAATCGCACTCTGCCCATAGTCCCGTTTCACTACGGGGATTTGAAATTTTTCTCTTAACGGTGAATCTGCTCCATCTGCTGCAACGAGTAGTTTTGCCGAAACAGACTGGCCAGACCGCAGGGCGATGTGAGTTTGTGACGGCTGTCGTGTGGCTTCCAGAACTTCATCGGCAGCGAAAAAATGCAGATTTTTTTGCCCTTGCAGAGATTCCAATAGGGCCATTTCTCCTTCCCCCGCCCGCATTACGTAGCCCAACTGCGCCGTTCCACTGTCCTGCGATGCCAATTGCGCCCGCCCAAAACGCCCTTGATTAGAGATGTGAACGCGAGAAATCGTCGCTGCTTTGTCGGCGAGCGCGGCCCAGATGCCCAATTTTTGCAGAATCTGCTGACTGCCCAACGCTAAAGCAATCGCCCGCTGATCGCGACCCCGTGCAGATACCGGCGATTTGTCGATTAACGCGACGGAATGTGGGCTATCCGATAGCGCGACCGCTAATGACATGCCGACAAGTCCCCCGCCGACAATCACAATATCGAAATTAATGCGTGGATTCATGGTGTTCGCTTGTCAATTTAGGAAACGGCGCGTGGGGTGTGACCGCAATTCATGACGAATAAACAGCACTCCCACCCGCACATATTCAACCACTTCGGCATAGGCCCTCTCTTCAGATTCTAAAGTTTGATCTGAAGTAAAAAAGCTCACTTGTGCAATTTTGCTCAAATCCTCGACCAATTCTTGCGCATTTTTGGAAAGTGACCCGTGTTGATGCCAACTCGCACAACCTAAGCCACTGATAAATCCACGACACCAGGTGCCCAAACTATTGGCGCGTTCGCTAAGCGACATTTTATCGTTGGGAAGTAACGGATAAAACTCCAGATCGACATCGTTTAATTGTGAGCATGTGATCTCGAACAGCATTTGGATGTCGGCATCTTCAGATGCGTCGCAGGCCAGTTGTCGTAACCAATCGGCGTAATCGACTTTCTCGTTTCCGCAGGCCAAACCACACAATAATCCGTGGGCTTCGGCGGGATGGCAGGGATAAAAGGGGGCCGCTAAATCGTCAAATGTAGGTAAGGTTTCAGACATCGCAGAAAACCCTCAAAATTTTGTCAATACAATAAGTTAGCAAAAAAAGCTCGGAGAAAAATAGCGAAACGGCGCGAGATTAATAGCCCCATAACGCTGCGCTTGGGGGATCAATTCGGCTCTCGACGTACTGTAACCCCGCTTCACGATCCTTTGCTAACAACAATGGCCCATCTAAATCGACAAACGCTGCGCCCTGTGCCAAGTAGAAGGCCGGTGCCATGCTTAAAGATGTCGTTACCATACAGCCCACCATCAGTTGCAGATTTGCGTCTAAAACCGCCTTTCGCAACGCTAAACCGCCTGTAAATCCTCCTGTTTTATCCAATTTTAAGTTCACGGCGTCGTAGCGATTTTTGAGCAAATCGACATCTACAACGGTGTGACAGGACTCATCTGCACAGATCGGAATTGGGTGTGGCAGCGTGGCTAATGCCGCGTCTTGTCCTACGGGAAAAGGCTGTTCGATCAGATTAACTTCTGCTGCAACAAGCATCGGCAAAAGTTGTTCGTAGAGCGCGGGATTCCACGATTCATTGGCATCTACAATGATTCGCGTACTTGGCGCGGCTTGTCGCACGGCAAGCAATCGTTCGCCATCTAATTGATCGCCTGCGCATTTTAACTTTAATAAGGGATACGCTCTTTTTTGAGCGGCGCGAGCCATGTTATCGGGGGTATCAATGCTTAATGTGAACGCCGTGATTAAAGGGACAGGGGGAGGTAATTCGGCAAGCTCCCATATGGGCTGTTTACGCTGTTTTGCCATCAAATCCCACAACGCGCAATCAATAGCATTTCTGGCCGCACCGGGCGGTAATACTTGCGCTAATTCATTAGGCAAGATGCCTTGTTGAATGACTAATTCGGTCGCCTGAATCTGGGTTATGACCGACTCAATCGTTTCCCCGTAACGGGCATACGGTAAACATTCTCCGCGCCCAATGCAGTCGCCTTCTTGAATGGTGACGACCACGGGTTCTGCTTGTGTGCGGCTGCCCCTTGCGATGCGGAAGGTTGCCGCTAACGGCCATTGTTCTGCTCGATAGGAAAGTTGTCTCATTGATTTTGTGACAGTCCCAACAAAACATCCACAATAGGACCGACCCCCATCCGCACAGGATCCACACACGGCAATTGCGTGTAAGCGGCTGTAGCAGCGATTTCTGCCGCCGCATCTTCATCGCTAAGGTTTGAGGTGTTAAGACAAATTCCAATAACTCGTGCAGTTGGGCAGGTGCGTTTTGCAAGTAATTCATTGATTGCAATACATTCTTTGAGATCGGGTAACGGGTAGTGAGGTAGCCCCCGCATGTGGGCGCGACGCGGTTCGTGACACATAATTAGGGCCTCCGCTTGGGCACCATGCAGCAATCCCAGACTGACGCCGGCAAAGGAAGGATGTAACAGCGAACCCTGTCCCTCAATACAATCCCAGTGATGCGCTTCGTTGGACGGCGATAATTGCTCAACGGCGCCAGAAATAAAGTCTGCAACTACTGCATCTACAGCAATTCCGGTTCCTGCGATCAGAATACCGGTCTGACCCGTCGCTCGGAAGGTGGCTGCATTTCCGCGTTGTCGCAATTCGGCCTCAATCGCTAACGCTGTGTACATTTTACCGACCGAACAATCCGTTCCCACGGTTAATAGTCGCCGTCCGGTTCGCGGTTTACCGTCCCCGACCTCTAACGCGCCGTCAAAATGTCGTACGTCGAACAGTTGCCGCCCCAACTTTTGGGCGGTTTCTCTCAAGTCAGGGTGCGCCGTTAGCCGCTGATGTAACCCGTTCGCCAAATCAAAACCCAGTTCTAACGCTCTGATTAGACAAGGGATCCAATGCTCTGCGAGTTTGCCCCCTCGGTTTGCCACGCCAATCACCAAAGTTTTCGCACCACAGGCAAGGGCTTCCTCTAAGGTCAATTCGGGGATCTTGAGATCAACGGTGCAGCCCGCTAAACGTAATTGGCCAACGCATTCTGACCGTCGCCAATGTGCAATTCCAACGGCGGTTTTGGCCGCTAAACCATCTTGGGCATCGCCTAAAAACAACAAATAGGGTTTGGAGAGATTCATGACGACCTCGTGTGAAGTGATATGGGCACAAGATAAGTTTTTTGGTCTGCCCAGCTAACAACGGACAACGCACGAGAATTACAAGGGGTTTTAACGCCTCGGGTCTCGCAGCAGGATGAATTAAACCACATCAGTTATATAGCAGGCGTGGATGTGGAGGCTCTTCAGCGACGCACTTTGCGGGCGGCTATCGTCGTGCTCACCTACCCCGGGGCAGATAGGGCGTACGAAATGCCCAAAAAACGGCGTGGAAATGGGCTTTCATATTAGATCGGCAAGAGGGGGCAGGGGCCGTTTTACAAACGGAGTCATGTACGAGCCTCTGTTTATCTCAGTGGGCAACCGAATTAGCTTGGCAACTGCAATCGATTGGGTTATGAATTGCACAACTCGCTATCGGTTACTTAAACCTACGCGATTAACTCATCAACTTGCCTCTTTTTCAGAAGGATACTCTCTCATGCCCGAACTCCCAGAAGTGGAAGTGACTCGACAAGCAATTGCACCTGTGTTGACAAATAAGGTGATTAAAAAAGTGACGGTTCGCCGTACCGATTTACGTTGGCCCGTGAGTGAGGAACTTGCAGCCAAACTTACGGGCGTTCAAATTAAAAGCGTAGGGCGGCGTGCGAAATATTTATTGCTGAATAACACTCGGGGAACCGCATTAGTTCATTTAGGGATGACGGGTTCGTTGCGTTGGCTTAAAGAATATACCGAACCCACCAGCCACGATCACGTGGAGTTAGAATTAGCGAGTGGTTGGTTGCGCTATACCGATATTCGCCGTTTTGGGGCGTGGTTGTGGACCGACAATCTCAAACAGCATCCTCGGATACGCGAGCTGGGGGTCGAACCCTTGGGCGACGAATTGACGGGAGCGTATTTGCAGGCGCGACTCATTAATCGCACTCAAGCGATTAAACTCATGTTGTTAAAGCAAAGTTTAATTGTCGGTTTGGGGAATATTTATGCCAGTGAGGCATTATTTCGGGCGGGCATTCATCCTGAATCTCCAAGCGGCGATTTGAGCCGTCGGATGTGCGACAAACTCGTGGTGGCAATTAAAACGGTGCTCACAGAAGCGATTGCGCAGGGGGGCACGACGATTAAGAACTTTAGTAGTGGTCAAGGGGAAATAGGGCATTTTCAAGTGAATTTGCAGGTTTACGGGCGGGAAAAGCAGCCTTGTTATGTTTGCAATACCCCTATTGAACACATTAAACAGGGGCAGCGTTCGACTTTTTTCTGTCCCAATTGCCAGCCTTCAGATCTGATTTAAGCGCCAATCGAACTCAGCGTAATGCAGCGTAACGTGCGTTGCGTGTTCAAGGGCAAAGAGTCGATCTTGGGGATTGGGTAAAAAGCGCCCGATTAATTGAATAACATTTTCTCGGGTGCCAAAATCTTTTTCATACCAATAAAATATTTTCGGGGCGACGAGTTCGTAATTCTCAATCGAAAATTGTGCATCCCTCGCTAATACTAGTTGCATGCCATCATTTAACTGTTCCATTAACATTTCCGGGCGATAGACTTGTAAAAACGGGGATGAAAAAGAAGCGGAATATAAACTGAAATGAATTAGGGGTTCGATGGGCTGAATGATTAAGGGAAGGCGCAAATCTGTACGCCCTAATAACGCCATTAAACCACGATATTTCTTGGAATTTCCTCGCAAAATCCCATGCTCAATTTCATCTAAGGTGTATTGGTGGGGGCCAATTTTATAATAGGTATCGTTGTAAAAACCGCTCGCCTTAATCACGCTCTCCTTGACTTCGCGCATCACAATGGCATGGAGTAAAAGGGCGTTATAGACATTCAACCAGAAACTAATTCGATCGCCCCGTTTCACTAATGAAATTGGGTCAAAATCGTTTAATGCGCGTGCCACCGTCGTGTGGTGATTAAACTCTTTTGAAGTCGCAAAACTGGCATAGTCAAAACGATTATCGGCGGGGCGATAAAAACGATTGCAAATCGCATCCAAACTATTAGCCAATTCCGTGGGAATATCCTTTTCTTGGAACGCATCATTTTTGAAGAAAGATTGGTTGAGCAGCATGGTCGTGTTGGGGGCGAGAAAGGAAATCTCTTAGAGTCTACTGGGTTTCCTTTGATTCGGATGAAAACTCGATGATTTATCCTTATTTACGCGCCCTCCTGTTCCAACTGGATCCTGAACGCGCTCATCATCTCACCTTTAACACGCTCAAACGCTTCACACCCCTGTTGCCCTATGTATTGCCCCCGCCGCCCTTGAGTCCCTGTCGCGTCATGGGGATTGATTTTCCGAGAAAAATCGGCTTAGCCGCAGGATTAGATAAAAATGGCGAGTATTTGGAGCTGTTGGCCCATCTCGGTTTTGGCTTTCTTGAAATTGGTACTGTCACGCCGCGTCCACAGCCAGGCAATCCTCCGCCGCGTCTATTTCGACTGCCCGAAGTGGAAGGATTAATTAATCGTCTCGGATTTAACAATGCAGGTGTTGACGAATTGGTTGCACGGGTTAATTCGAGTCGCATTGCCATTCCGATTGGGATTAATCTCGGTAAAAATGCAGATACCCCGCAAGAAAATGCGATTGACGATTATCTCTATGGCTTAAATAAAGCTTATTCGAGTGCCCATTATTTAGCGATTAACATTTCGAGTCCAAACACGGTGGGATTGCGAGATTGGCAACATCCCGATTTTCTCAATCGCCTGCTGGAATCGCTCAAACACGCCCAACTTGCGCAGCAGAAAATTCATGGTCGCTATACCCCACTCGTCGTTAAAATTGCGCCCGATCTCCTCGATGACGAAATCGCATTACTGGCAAAATGCCTTGTGAATCAAGGGATTGATGGGGTTATCGCGACGAATACCACATTGCAACGCGAGCCTATTCGTTTTGCCAAACATCACGATGAAATGGGGGGATTGAGTGGAGCTCCCTTGGCTGAACGGGCCGTTGCCGTGTTGGAATTACTGGCGTCTGAATTAGGAGGACAATTACCGATTATTTCGGTCGGTGGAATTATGTCCGCAGACGATGCGCGTATTCGGCTCCAAAAGGGGGCGAGCTTAGTGCAGATTTATACGGGACTGATTTATCGCGGACCCCAACTCATTCGCGAGATCGCTAAGGCGTTGGCGTCACCTCGATGAGGCGTTGATGGCTTAACTTGAATACGCGGCCCGCCGCATCTTGCAGATCATGTGTGACTAATAAAGTGGGCAAGTTGTTTTGTTTGGCTTCACTGAAAACGAGTTCGCGAAACGCTTGACGGGTGGTTTGATCGAGCTTGTTAAATGGTTCGTCGAGTAAGAGTGCCCGTGGACGCGAAAGCAAAGTGCGCAGTAACGCAATTCGTGCCCGTTGCCCTCCCGAAAGCGCGTCGGGCATACGTTTTTGTAAATCGCCTAATCCGATGTTATCGAGGGCTTGTTCAATGATTTGCAAGCGTTTTTGCCGATTGGATTCCACGATTTTAGGCAAGGCGAATAACAGGTTTTGAGCGACATTTAAGTGAGGAAATAACCAGTCGTCCTGAAATAACAGTCCTAAATGGCGTTTTTCGGGGGGGAAGTGCGTGATTTCTTGACCCAATAGCCAAACACGCCCTTCGCCTCGTAATGGAGGGGTTAATAAACCGCATAGGAAAGTCAATAACGAGGATTTTCCGATTCCACTCTCACCCATTAGCGAAACGATTTCTCCCATTTCCACGTTGAGGGTGGCTTTTTCGAGGAGTAATTCGTGGCGATTGAATAACGAAACTCCAGTAAAATGTAAACTCATAATTGACCTTAATTAACAGCGTTTACGCGAACCTAAATACGCTATTAAAAATAAACTCATGGGCATAATCATTTGCACCATGCCGTATAAACCAATAAGTCGCCAATTACGCCCCTCTGCAATGGTCACCGCGTCCACATTTAGGGTTGATAATCGCCCCGCTGCTGAAACCAAGGTGGGTAGATACAAGCTCGCACTTACCGCAAAACTGATGGCAAAGGTCGTTAAAATGGCCGATTTGAGCATGGGAAGTTTAATACGCCAAAAGATTTTGTTCAGTGACACCCCTAATCCCTGAGCCGTGTAAATATAACGGCGATCGAATTGGCGATAATGATGGCTCAACGATAAGAAAGCGTAGGGCAATACAAATACTAAATGACACCAAATAACCGCCCAATAAGTCCCATCTAAATCCCAATAAATCAGCCACAGTTGAACCCCAAATAAAAATCCAATTTGTGGAATAATGAGGGGCAAATACAACAGCCATTCAGCGCGCTGAGGTTGCAAATTCGGATGTCGAGATTCGTTTTCCAGACAACCTAATGTGAATATTAAAGCCGTTAAAGCGGTCGTGAAGCCGATGAAAAGCGTGTTGAACGCTGCTATTTGCAACGCCGTTGAGTGATTTAACCAGTGGTTGAGGGTGAATTGGCGGGGGAACGCATCGGGGAACGGCCACTGAAAGGCGAATGACCACAGGGTTAATGCCAACATCCCCAAAAGCGTCATCAGAAATAAACCCAACATTAAGACGATCAGTAATGTGGGTAATCCTCTGGGTTGTGGCATTCGTGCGCCCGTTTCGAGCATTAAATACGCCGTCCATTTGAAACCCCATTCGCCGAGCTGCCATGCCACCATCGCCCCGATGACGAGTAAAATTTGGACGACCGCCCCTGCACATGCGATCAATCGTCTTGATAAATCGGGGTCATCGAATTGGCGTAAAATCCACACACTTAAGGTCGGTGGGTTGGTGGGGCCTAAAATTAAACTCATGTCCACAACCGAAAAACTGAAGGCTAAGACGGCAAATAAGGGCAATTTTAGGCGTCCGTAAATCAGCGGAAAAATCGCGAATAACCAGGCCCAAAAGGGGCGGTATCCCATCATGCGGGCATTCAAATAAGCGCGTTCACCGTTAACTTGTGATAACGCGATGAAGGTCATCAACAGTAAATACGGGACTTCTTTGCCAACTAACCCTAAGGTTAATGCAATGCCCCATTCGTCATTGACCGTGAGCCAATCGGGTGGGCGTTGGAATCCCGTTAGATTAGGGGACACGAATCGCAATAACCACCCGCTGGGCAATAATAAAAATGCCACACTAAATGCAAGGGTCGAATGAGGAATCGCTAAACTGGGGGCGAGTAATCGTTCCGCTAATTTGAATAGCCAACTTTGATGCCAGGTTGCACAGAATAAAATAACGATGGCAAACGCTAAAATTGTCGAGAAAAATCCGACAAATAGCGTAATCGGCAGCGTGGCGTAAAAAACAGCTTCAGTGCTTAATTCGCGCCACGGATTAAAGGAGATTTCTAGGCGTTCTAATCCGGGTAAGTAATTAAAAGCGGGGCCTAAGGTTCCCAATAACCCAATCAGCAATGGCCCTAATAAAAGGCTTAAAGTAAATAGAGGAAACAGGCGTAACAAACTTTATTGACCTGTCCCGTAACGCCGTAACCATTCGCGTTCTAATTCGGTCATCCAAGCGGGATGTAATTCGGGAATGATTTGGCCTAATGCTTTTTGTGAAAGCGTTGCAATGCCTAAATCTAATTCGGCAAATTGCTGCTGATATTCGGGCGTGAGTTTTTCAATGGCTAAAACCGTTAAATCGCCCCAATAACTCGGATTTTGTTTGCGTAATTGAGCGGTCGGTGAAAGTAAAAAATTAGCGACAACCATCGCCCCCGCTTTCGACTGGGCATTGCGCGGAATCGCCACAAAATGCGTATTGCCAATGGTGCCTTGGGTCAACACAAACGTCCGAATGGTCTCGGGGAGTTCTCCACTCAAAATCGCCGCCGTCGCTTCCGGGGGGTGAAACGATAACGCCATACTGATTTCACTATCGGCAAGAAGCTGCCGTGCCGCCGGTCCATTCGTCGGAAAACTGCGTCCCCGTCGCCACAAATAGGGGTGAAGTTGATCGAGATATTCCCATATTTTTTGGGTAATTATTTGAAATTGCTCACTATTTTTGATTGGCCCGTATAAGGGAGCAGGATCGGTAACGAGTTCAACGAGAATCTGCTTCAGAAAGGTCGATCCGAGAAAATTCGGAATCTGTGGGTAGGTAAACTGCCCCGGATTCGCTTGTGCCCACTTCAGAAGGTCGGGAATAGAACGCGGCGGCGTTTCAATCAACACGCTGTCGTACATGAAGACAATCTGTGCCATGCCCCACGGCATCTCTAAATTGTCTACTGGAATCGTAAAATCGTAATGCACCGTGGGTTGGGTGAAGTCAATTAACGGATAGTGGGGCAACTGGTCCGTCCAAGGGCCAAATAACAATTCTTCGCGTTTTAAGGCGGCGAAGTTTTCCCCGTTAATCCAGATTAAATCGACACGCCCGCCAGTCGAACGGCCCACCGCTTTTTCGGCAATTAACTGTGTTACGGTTTCAGATAGATCGCTGACCTTGACATGAACGAGTTGTACTCCATAACGCGCCCGTACCTCCTGGCCGACCCACTCGATAAATTGATTGATGCGGTGATCCCCCGCCCAAGCGTGCCAGTAAACGGTTTGGCCCTTCGCTTGTTCGGTGTGGGTCTCCCAATCAGTCGCATAGCCGGTAAGCGACCAAAACACCATCAACCACCCGTAAAATCGCATGTTCAAATCTCCAAAAAGTGAGGTTTAGGATCTAATAAGTCGGTTAATTCGTTGCGCTGGCGCCATTCAGAAAAAATACGCTCAATGGTGGCAGCTTCCAGATAATGTTCGACGCGATCCGCCACATGGTTAATGAGCTGCTGTTCACTGAGTTGGGCCGACCAATTTTCCGTGCTCGCGACACGACGCGGCTGCTGTGACTGCACCTTCCATTTGATGCACCAACTTAACGCCCACAACGTCATAACACGTCGCCAATACATCAAATTGACGGGCATAAAATCTAATTTCATCTGCCCCAACCATCGACGATAAAAGCTCGCCACTTCATCGGGGGTTAGAACGGAATGACTGTTGAGATCCCAAGTCGTGGAGGTGTAGATCGTGGCGTGGGCCAAGTCGGCACCGGGGGCGCCGTAACGCATCTTCTCCAAATCCACCAAATACGCCCGCGACGACTTCATCAGAAAGTTGCCAGGATGAGTATCAAATGCGATTAAACAGGGCGTTTCTTCGGGAAGGGTTGCCTGTTTTAATTCGTGCCACTCTTGGTCGATTAGGCGGCGCGTGGCTAGGGTTAAATCTGCTTTACGTGCAAAGTGCATGTGCCACGCAATCTCATTCAACGCGGCCTGCCGACCCTCTATCGGGTTAATCAGCGGTGCACGCTCAGCGGTAGTGGGTAACGGCAGCCGATGCAGACTGGCCAAGGCGGTCGCAATTGGTTCTAAGTCTTGGGGCAATTGGGCGGTCTGACCTTCAATAAATTCAACGATCAAAGCGCCCAAAGGCAGTTCATCTTCGGGTTCGATAAGGGCGAAAAACTTGGGCGTATGTTCCCCCCCCTGTGCCCGCTGGAAACACGCCGCTTGATAATGCAGATTCTCTAACGGCGGCAAATTCAATTGGCTTTGCTTCGGAATGCGCAATAGATACGGGGTTTCGGTGATGCGGATGTGGTCATGTGCCAAACCTGTGTCGGAAAGCGGGACGAGTTTCCCCGTCCAGTTTGGCAATCGTTCGGCTAAATGACCGTGTAATGTGGAAAGCTGGGTGGATGTGAGCACAGAGCGCGTCCCCAAAGTCAAGTCGTGGCGTTAGTCGTCGACAATTTCGACGGGCGTTCCCACGGTCACTCGCGCAAAAAGGTCGATAACCGCGTCATTAGTCATGCGAATACACCCGTGAGAAAGCGGGATTCCCATGGGGAATTCGTCTGGACAGCCGTGGATGTAGATAAATCGCCGTTGGGTATCGCATTGACCTAAACGGTTGCGCCCCACTTCCTCGCCGCACAGCCACAAAATGCGCGACAAAATCCAATCCCGTTCGGGAAATTGTGCCGCCAGGGCCTCCGAATAGACTTCCCCCGTCCAGCGACGCCCTACAAGAACTGCGCCCCGAGGCAAATGATGACCAATTTTTGCCCGAATCCGATGGCGCCCACGCGGTGTACAACCGGATCCCATCTGTTCTCCCCCGCCATTTTTCGCCGTTGAGACCGGGTAGTTGGCCAAAAGGGTCACATTTTGTTGGAGCACAAGTCGTTGTTGCGCGATGGAAACTCGAATCTTGGGCGGCGCGGTTGCCGCAGAAAGTATTAAATCGCTCACAAATGCAGTCTCACGAAAGGACTCCTCTACAGGAAAGCTTGTTCATGGCCCTTAGTTGCTTTTACTGCGACAGTTTTGTTTTGCCTCTGCCGCCTAACCATCGGTTTCCCATGCAAAAGTACGCCCGTTTGCGGCAACGGTTAAGTCACGATCCCCGCTTTGTTCTCCACGAGGCCCCCGCCGCGAGCGATGACGATTTAGGTCGCGTTCATTGCAGCGATTATGTGAAACGGGCCATCAACGGCGATTTTTCGGAACGCGAGTTACGGGTCTTGGGGTTTCCGTGGTCTCCCCAGCTCATCGAACGATCCCGCCGCTCCAGTGGGGCCACCCTCGCCGCTGCGCGCACCGCCTTACACAAGGGCTGTGCAGCTAATCTCGCGGGCGGCACTCACCACGCCTACGCCGATCAAGCCCAAGGGTTTTGCATTTTCAATGATGCTGCCGTCACGGCTCGGGCATTACAGGCAACGGGTGAAGTAAAGCGCGTGGCGGTTGTCGATTGCGACGTACACCAAGGCAATGGAACGGCCGTCATTTTTGCCCATGATCCCACCGTGTTCACCTTCTCAATTCACGGGGGGGCCAACTTTCCTTTCCGCAAAGAGCAGTCGGATTTAGATGTCGCGCTCCCCGACGGCACCGAGGATGCGGACTATTTAACGGCCCTCAAAGACCATCTCCCCACGGCGTTAGCTGAGGTTGATTTCGTAATTTACCTCGCCGGCGCTGACCCGTTTGTGGGGGATCGCTTGGGGCGTT
This sequence comes from uncultured Candidatus Competibacteraceae bacterium, assembly GCA_964613675.1. Taxonomy (GTDB): domain Bacteria; phylum Pseudomonadota; class Gammaproteobacteria; order Competibacterales; family Competibacteraceae; genus DAIUCA01. The sequence continues at coordinate 186 of CAZTIH010000012.1, read as the reverse complement.
TGCATCTGACTAAGGCGGGGTTGGCGCAACGGGACGAATATGTGTTGCAAAGCTGTCGAGAACGCAGACTCCCCGTGGCCATTGCGATGGCGGGGGGGTACGCCGAAAACCTTGAAGATATTGTCGATATTCACGCCCAAACCCTGGAAATCGCTGCACAATTTGCGTTCGATTAGTCTTTTTGAT
>CAZTIH010000011.1:0-34054 GCA_964613675.1 uncultured Candidatus Competibacteraceae bacterium | reverse complement strand
CTCGGGATGTAACCCCATGAAGTGATCGACGATCTGTCCCAACGAGAAAAAGACCACCGTTGGCAAGCTCCGAATTCCAAACTGCGCGGTTAAGTCTTGCTCCTGTTCGGTATCAATTTTGGCAATTAACAAACGTCCGTCGTATTCGTTGGCAAGTTTTTCGAGAATGGGGGCAAGTTGCCGACAGGGTTGACACCAATTTGCCCAAAAATCCACGAGGACGAGGGTCGTTTGGGAGGCTTCGACGACCGTCGTCATAAAATCCGCAGCAGTCACATTTACAACATGGGGAGTATTTGCAGTCATGGGGTCATTCGCTCGTGAAGACGGAAGATTTGGAAACGCGAAACGGACAATAAATCACCGAATCATGTGCAACCGCTGACCGAGCATGTCGGGGGTGACAAGCACAACCCCTTTATCGGTCACGCGAAACCGTTGGCGATCAGATTCAGCATGTGTGCCAATTTCCATACCGTCGGGAATGATACAACCTCGGTCCACAATGGCGCGTTTAATCACCGTTCCCCGTCCAATTTTGACATCCGGTAACACCACGGCATCCTCCAAGTAGCTGTGCGCACGGGCCTGTACATTGGAGAACAGCAGCGAATGGCGGACGCAACTCCCCGCCACGACACATCCCCCAGACACCATCGAGTTAATCGCCTGACCGACCGCGCCGTCCTCTCGCATAAACTTTGCCGGGGGCAACTGCCATTGATGGGTCAAAATGGGCCATTCCTCATCGTACAGATTGAGTTCGGGCGTCACGGAGACCATCTCTAAATTTGTCTCCCAAAAGGCGTCAAGGGTACCCACATCGCGCCAATAAATCGGCTTTTGCGTTTGAGCATCCACAAAGGGAAAGGCGAAAATTCGCTGCTGCTGGTTTAAGGCACAAGGAATGATGTCTTTGCCAAAATCCCGACTCGACGCCTGCTTATCCGCATCGACAATCAATTGTTCGTATAAAAAATCCGTGTTGAAAATGTAATTGCCCATCGACGCGAGACAGTACCCCGGTTGATGGGGGAGTTCTGGAGGGTTTTGCGGTTTTTCCCAAAATGCGCGAATACGGTGATTTTCATCCACCTCCATCACCCCAAACGCGCCCCGTGCCTCGTCCACAGGAACCGTCAAGCACGATACCGTCATCGTTGCTTGATTTTCCACATGAAACGCCAGCATCGTCCCATAGTCCATTTTGTACACATGATCCCCCGCCAAAATTAGGACAAATTGGGGTTGATAGCTGCGGATAATGTCGAGATTCTGATACACCGCATCGGCGGTTCCGGCATACCATTCATCGGAAGTGCGTTGGGATGCAGGCAAAATTTCCATAAACTCGCCCAATTCGCTGTTAAAATTGCTCCACCCCCGAATTAAATGTTGCACGAGGGAATGCGCTTTGTACTGTGTCAACACCCCTATGCGCCGAATCCCCGAATTGAGACAGTTCGACAATGGAAAGTCGATAATCCGAAACTTTCCGCCAAACGGCACGGCGGGTTTGGCCCGCCACTGGGTGAGTTCGTACAGCCGCGATCCGCGCCCCCCCGCTAAAATCAAGGCGAGGGTCTGTCTCGTTAAACGACTAATAAACCGTGAATCTTGGCGGTGCATGACACCTTCCCCTTGTATTGGCTGCATTTGGGCGGCGTTTTTGACCATTGACGGCGCAAAAGCAACCACATTAGATTCAAAAAAGTTCCGTCGGTATTTGCCGAATTCAACCAAAAACTTTTTTATAACAATCACTTATGCGCGAATGGCGCTGAGTTTGGCATGTTGAGGACAATTATGGGCCTATGGGGTCTGCCAAAGTGCGCAACAGGTCAATTAGCCATCATTGGTGGCCGCCTTGAGGCGGATAACGACACCATTTTTGAAGAGATGAAGCGGTTGTCGGGTGGGAAAATTGCCGTATTCCCCACCGCATCCGAAATTGCCGAAGAAGTGGGATTAGAAACCGTTACCGATTTTCGTCGCTACGGTTTTGAAGCCGAAATGATCGGTTTGTTTTGGAACAACTGCCAACAGACCGCCTTCGACCGCGAACTGATTGCCCGTGTCGAAGCGTTAGGAAGTGTGTATTTCACGGGCGGCGACCAAAGCCGCATCGTCAATAGCCTGATTCAAGCGGATCAGGAAACACCCATGCTCCAAATCATCCGCCACCTCCACCGCAACGGGGGATTAGTCGCCGGCTCCAGTGCTGGGGCCGCCATGATGTCGCAACACATCATCACCAGTGGAACCTCCTTGGAATCCCTAGTCGATGGCCTCGTCGCGAGCGTCGAAGAGCCGGGCCTGACTTTGGGCACCGGGCTTAATTTTTTTCCCTGGGGCCTCGTGGACCAACATTTCATTAAGCGGGGTCGTATTGGACGGTTGCTCGTCGCCATGCAACAAGCGGGTTGTACATACGGCTTTGGGGTGGATGAAAACACGGGGATGTTCGTCGAAGGGGATTGGATGACAGTGCGGGGTGAAACCGGTGCGATTGTGGTCGATCTGTCGCAGGCCCAGGTCAGTGCGGACGGGGGGGAGTTTAGTGGCGTTTCGTTTTCGTACTTAGACGATGGCGACAGCTACGATTTACGACGTCATCGTCCCCAAAAAGCACCGGACAAAATCCGTTTGCGCGTCACGCCGCAGTCGTACACCACCCCCGCCCCGTTCCAACGCAACGCCTTTGGCAGTTATGCCCTTCACGATCTCATGATCCGCTTAATTCAGGGCAACCCCCGCCAATACCGCCGCGACGCCGCCCTCGCCTACGACGCCCGTCACGAAACCGAAGTGATCGTCGAATTGGAACGGCTTCCCCGTCGCAGCCGTGCCCTCATCGCTGAACGCCACGGTGAAGCCCGTTACAGCGCCTTCAACCTCCAACTCAACATCACGCGCAAACGCATTAGTCAACGGGCTTGGCGCGATTTCCAAGTCCAAACCAACCATTCGTTGCTCAATGGCGGGGTTGTTGCCCCCGAAGCGCGGTTAGTCGTGCTTGGTAGCGCTCCTTTGAGCGACGACGGCGTGATGACGGCCACCCTATTGCGTCAACTCGCTCCCCCCGTTGGCATCATCGCGACCGCCGCCTACGATCCCCGCGCCACCGCTCGCGATTACCGTCATTGGCTCGCACGTCAGGGCATTGAAGATGTAGAAGATCTGGAGATCACGCTTCACAACATCGAGCGCCAAAGTCTTGACGAAGCCCTTCTCGAACGGATCGCCGCCAAACGAACCCTCATCTTTACCGGGGGAAATCAACGGCGATTGGTCGAAACGCTGTTGCATCGGGGCGAAACCAGTCCGGTACTTCGCGCCATCGTTCACGCCTACAAACAGGGGGCAACCTTAATTGCTGTGAGTGGGGCTGCCTCGGCGATTTGCACGAGAATGATTGCGGAAGGCGACAGCTATGATGCCCTCCGCTTTGGCGCTTCCAACGATGCCGGTCACGAAGGCATGGTGATTGAGGAAGGCTTTGGCCTGTTTACGCTGGGGATCGTGGATCAAAACTTTATTCACCGCCGTCGCTTGGGCCGCCTCATCGTGGCTTGTGCAGAACAGGGTTGTCGTTACGGATTTGGTTTGTGTGAACAGTCGGGCATGGTGTTAGGCCGTTCTGGGCAACCCATTCACGCCTTTGGTCGTCATGGTTTCGTCGTCGTCGCACTCGACCCTAGCCAGTTGGCCGTCGATGACAAGCAATTTTGTATCCGCGACGTCAAACTCCATTTTGTACAACCCGGTGAAGCGTTCGATCCGGTACAGGGATGTGTGCTCGATGCCCGTGAACCCGCCTTGTCTGGACAGACGGTCGAACGAATTGTGTTGGATTTAGCGCGAGAATGTGGGGCGAGTTTGGGCGAGGAACTGCTGGACGACCTGCGACCGGGGATTCGCTTTGCCCTACAACCCAACGGTGAAGGGAGCCGTCGTTTAGCGATTAACAGCCCGCGCATTCGCCAACTTCATGATCGTTAATGCCATGACCGCCCCTCGTAAACGCATTAACGCCCGTGACGACGATGCCTTTGATTTGGTGATTGTGGGGTACTACGACGGCCCCAATCCGTATCTCAACCGCAACGCCCTAGTGTTTGATTTTTCCCTGACGCACACCCCTGAACCGCCTCCAATCGCTACGCTCCATCGTCAACTTGTCCGTCGGTTTCCCAAGCTCACGCTGTCTGCGACCTACGCCGAACTCTTTGCGCAGACCCTCCAGCAGATCTGTCAACTGGATTGGGGCATCGACATCGAGCGATTCAGCCTGTCCGCGCACTCGGACGACGTTCAACGCATTGCCGTGGAATGTCTGCACATCGACACGACTTGGGATGCGCTTTACCTCACATGGGACTGGTGGGAATCCCTGCACCAAACGCAAACGCCCGATTTTGATTTTGAAACGCGATTTAGCGAGCTACAGCGACAGTTCAACCGTTCGATTTACGGTGGCCCCACCACCTATGCCCTGTTGCGGGCGGCGTGGGTGCGCGACATCCCGACGATGTACCTCCCCGACGAGGGCTTGATCCAATACGGCTACGGTCGTTATGCCCGACGCGGCATCGCAACGACCTTCGATGGCGACAGTCACATTGATTCGGATTTCACCTGCCGCAAGGACGACTGCAAACGGTTTTTGAAACGACGCGGGTTTCCCGTACCCGTTGGCGAGGTCGTCGATTGCTTGGAAGATGCGGTCGAGGTTGCCCTTGCGATTGGCTACCCGGTGGTCGTCAAACCGCTCATGGGACACAAAGGCATTGGCGTGACGGCGGGGATTGTGGATGAAACCGAATTGGCGTTTGCATGGCAGAAGGCCGTGGAATCGCTTCCCCTCGCCGAGGGAGATGTCCCCCGCATCATCGTCGAATCCCTTGTGACGGGAGATGACTACCGATTGCTCTGTGTCAATGGTCGCTTTGTTGCGGCCCTGAAACGGGAACCCGCCTTTGTCATTGGCGACGGTCGACATACGCTTAAACGGCTCATCGACCTCGAAAACGCAACCCCCATGCGTGCCGATACCGCGACGTCGCCATTGGGCAAAATTCGCAGCGACGACGCCATGTTGAACTATTTGGCCGAGCAAAAACTGTCGTTGGACAGCATCCCCCCCGTAGGACACAAGGTGAAGCTGCGCAAGGTGGCGAATCTATCGTTGGGCGGGGTGAGCGAAAATGTCACTCACCGCATTCACCCCGACAACATCGCGCTGTGCAACGCCATTGCAAGTCAATTCAAGCTGTTGTGTTTGGGCATCGACGCCCTGACCACCGACATCAGTCAACCGTGGCAAGAGAGCGATTTTGGGATTATCGAAATTAACGCCGCCCCGGGAATCGCGATGCACCTCAATCCCGCTTACGGCGACCCCATCGACGTTCCCGGCAAAATTATGGAGGCCCTATTTCCTGATCTTCAGCGCACGCGGATGGCAACAGTGCTGTTCAATCGCCTGTACGAAGAGGAACTGCAACCGCTTCTCGAGGGGTTACAACGGCAATTTCCAACGCTGACAATAGGGGGGTTGTGTGGGGATGGAGTGTGGCTGGACTTGCAACGCCAGCCGTTTTTTCGCCGTGATTACGGTCGCAACATTCGCAGTTTGCTACGCCACGCCCAACTCGATCTGATGATTATGGAATGCTGGGGCGACTTGTTTTACGAACAAGGCTGTACGGTGCAGGGGGCGCACCTCATCATTCTGAACGACCCGTCGCCCGGCGAAAAACTCCTGAGTCGCGACCTGCTTAAGGGCGGGACCCTGGTGACGAAGACCCATCAGAAGATCACTATTCGGCGGGAACGGGGAATTGAAACCCATCGCCTGTCCCATCCCCACGAGCTGAATACATTGTACCTGCAGGAAATTAGCCGATTGCTCCAGGCGTAACGTGGCCTAAAACAAGATTAAGTCGATTCCGACCAGCGTCATGACGAAGGCAAAAATCTGACGAATCAACTTAGTTGGCAGAATGTGGGTCAGTTTGGCCCCGAAGGGTGCGGCTAAAACGCTCATGGTGGCGATCCCCAAAAACGCGGGCAGATAAATAAATCCCAAGCTCCACGGCGGGAGATTGTCCACCTGCCACCCCGTCACGATAAACCCCAAGGTCCCCGAGACCGCCACGGGAATCCCACAGCCCGCCGAGGTCGCGACCGCCTGTCGAATCGCCATTCCCCAGTAGCGCAACAGCGGTACGACGAGTAACCCCCCACCAATCCCCGTTAACGAGGCCATGATCCCCACTCCCACCCCCGCCGTTGGGATCAAAATTCCCGATTTTGGCAGTTCACCGCCGCCTTTGGGCTGCCAATTACTCACCATCTGTACCGCCAACAACAGTAAAAGTCCCCCAAACACGCGCTTGAGGATTTCGCCAGGCAACCACGCCGCCGTCACCGCCCCTAACGCCGTCCCCATCACAATTCCCACCGCCATCTGCCACACAATCCCCCACCGAACGGCGCCATGTCGATGATGCGTCCACGCGGACGACACCCCGGTCACCATGATCGTCGCAAGACTCGTCCCGATAGCGAGATGGACTTTGATAGCGGGATCAATCTCCAGCATGGGGGCAAGAAAAATGAGTACGGGAACCACGATGACGCCCCCGCCAATGCCCAAAAGCCCCGCGGCCATCCCTGCGACCAGTCCGAGTACTGCGAAAATAAGCGCTATTTCAAACATCTACCCTACCTTTTACCGATTACCGAGTTTTTCAAAAAATCAAACACACAGTCGTCTTCACACAGCGCGATGTTGAACCGCAACCACGGTGACGGTGCCCGTTGGGGACGAAAAATGGTACCCGCCGCCAACGTAATATCATGCGCTGCCGCCGCCACCGCCAACGGCGCCGTACAATCGAGGGTCGGGTGACGCGCCCACACAAAAAATCCGTGGGCAGCATCGGCGTAAGGCTGAAAACCACACTGTTCGAGCCGCGCCGTCACTCGTTCTCGCGCACTTTGCAGACGATTCCGCAGATGAGCGACATGCTTGCGATAATGACCATCGAGGAGAATGTGATGAACCACGCGCTCGTTAAGCTCGGGTGTCGTCACTCCCGTCAACAGCTTAAGGTCGAGCAAATCCGCCACCAATCGACTGGGCGCAGCGATATACCCCACTCGTAACTTTGCCGATACGGTTTTTGAATAGCTGTTGACATAAATCACCCGCTGTAACTGATCTAAGGCCGCCAGCCGCGTCACGGGTAATGGGCAAAAATCGCCGTAAATATCGTCTTCAATCAAGAACATATCGTGTTGTTCGATGAGGCGTAACACCCGATGCGCTACGCTCAAACTCATGCTCGTTCCCGTCGGATTGTGCAGCACACCCATCGTGAAATAGGCCCGTGGACGGTGTTGCTCGATGAGGTTGCTCAACACCTCTAAGTCTGGTCCCTCCGCCTGACGCGGGACGCCAATCACCTGCGCCCCCAACGCCTGGAGATGGCCGAATGTATGAAAATACCCCGGGTCGTCCACGAGCACCGGATCCCCGGGCCGCAACAGGTAACGGGCAATCAGGTCGAGGGCATGAATGGCCCCGTGGGTCGTGAGAATCTGTTCCGGATCGGCATGAATTCCGAGTTCGCTTAACTGTCGCTGAATGACTTGGCGCAGAGGCAAATACCCCATCGCCGTGCCGTACCCGTTGAGCAGTTGATGGGACAGCCGTGCCGTCGCCCGCAATGCGCGACTGAGACTGTCTTCATCGAGCCAATCCCCAGGCAACCACCCGCTGCCAGGCATATAGCGCGTCTGAAATCCCTGAGTTGCCCGCTTCACCAGCCACAGCACCTCCGTCACCTGATCGAGACGACAATTGGGCGCCACCTGTTTGGGATCGCGGGACGGTTGGGGACAGGTGACAAAAAACCCCGACCCCCGACGCGATTCGAGAAAGCCCGCCGCGACAAGTCGGTCGTACACCTGTACGGCAGTAAATCGGCTGATGTGCTGGGATTGGGCAAACTGTCGAATGGAGGGCAATCGAGTGCCGGGCTTGAGTTGACGGTCTTCGATTTGCTGTTGAAGACGCCTCACCCACTGCTCGACGAGGGGCATTTCCGCCGCTTCGGCGAAGGTCAATGCAGAGACCGAAGAAATTGTATTGGACATGACACCAGGCCAGTAAACCAAAATTGACCGACACAGGATACCGTAGGGTGTCAGGAATTGTCGCTGTCAGTTGAGGAAATTGACCGTTACTTTTAGTGCGGTCGATCGCACCAATTTTGGAACAGCGACAGACAATTTGGTCAATCAAAAGGAGTCCCCTACATGACTAATCCCCTGCTTTACCTCACGACCGTGCTGATTTGGGGATCGACATGGCTAGCCATCACTTACCAACTCCCCTACGCCGACCCCCTAACGTCGATTGCTTATCGCTTTGGTTTAGCGAGTGTCCTGTTGTTTATGCTCTGTGGACTGGGACGGGTTTCGCTATGGCTGCCTCGCCGTGCCCATCCTTGGTTATTCTTAATGGGACTAATGTTGTTTTGTCTCAACTATCTTTTGTTCTATCAAGCCCAATTTTTCATTCCGAGCGGCTTAGTGGCCCTCACGTTCTCGACGGTCATCGTGATGAATGTGCTAAACGGCTGGCTTTTTCTCGGATACGCCATTCGCCGACTCGTGGTGATTGGCGGAGGAATTGGTCTTGTAGGGATGTCGATGATTTTTTGGCCTAAAATCAATTCGTTACAGCTCGACGATGGAACCCTTTGGGGATTACTGCTCGGCGTGCTGGCGACCTACGCGGCGTCGGTTGGAAATATCGTTTCCGCGTACCAACAACGGCAGGGGTGGCCCATCATGAGTTGTGTGGCGTACAGCATGGGATACGGTGCGGTGACAATGGGGCTGTTAATTGTGGTCACGGGCCGTTCTTGGACGGTCGATTGGCAGTGGGAATATGGGGTATCGCTGGCGTACTTAGTCGTGTTTGGCTCGGTGGTGGGCTTCATGAGCTATCTCACTCTCTTGGGTCGCATGGGCGCAGATCGCGTGGCTTATAGTGCTTTGTTATTTCCCGTAGTGGCTTTAGGACTTTCGACGCTATTCGAGGGCTACGAATGGACGGCATCGGCGTTGATGGGCGTGGGCTTGGTTTTGCTGGGGAACGCCTTGGCGCTCGTTCCTCTGAACCACTGGATTTTGGCTTTACAGCGGTTGCAATTGGCCTACGAAATCGCGAGCGAACGCCGTCAATTATCGGGATTAGATGATGCGTTGCTAAAGGATATTGGCTTAAGTCGAGCGGATGCGTGGCGGGAAGCGCGTCGGCCCTGTTGGGATAATCATCGCCACTAAATTCACGCAAAAAGGCGCCCTCGCGAGCGCCTTCAATCATCACAAGTACCTACCCGTTATTTCACGCGCATGGCCCAATAATGAGCGGGTTCTTCGGCAATATAGGGCGCTTTTTTGTGGACTTGCACCATCTCTAAACGGCCTTCGCGTTCCAGAGAATGGCACATCTGCTCGAAATCGGTCTGGTCGGCATATCTCAAGCGAGTGCTAACGATGACCAACCCGCCGGGTTTGGTGAGATGCAGAAGTTCAATTAGCGACGAGGGGAAAACATGGCCCAACGTGAAAACGCCTGCTGCCAGGGTGACATCGTAGCGATCGTCGCCAAAGGCCAAAATCCGTTTCGTCAGATCGCACTGCCCGAGAAGTCTTCGATAAGCTTTGGTTTTCAGAGCAACTTTGACCATCTCTTCGCTGAGATCAAAGCCATCTACCTGGGTGTAACCCCTTGAAAACAAAATCTTACCCACTAAGCCCGTGCCACAGCCGGCGTCCATGATTTCGCAGGTATCGGGGGGGAGCTGGGCTTTGTCGATGAGGGATTCCATCAAATCCACGATGTACATCGGCGCTTGGTAGCCCTCATCAAAGACTTCTTTGTCGTATTTTGAAGCCCAGGCGTCGTAATGGGCGGCAAGCGCTTCGACATCGCCAGAAAGATTGTGAGAAAAGTGGATGTTATTGCCTTGAAGGGCATTTTGGGTCGTCGTCATGGGGAAAACCTCCGCAGGGTTGACATAGAAAAATGTTGGCAAATCAAGTGATTAACCAACTCAGAAGCTCAGGTGATTTAATAAAAAATGCGCGATAGCGTGATGTTCAAAAATGGGGACGATGCCGTTCTGATAGATTGCAATTCGATTAGTTTACCCTACTCGGTTTACCACTTCCAATTTTGAGGAATTTCCATTGAGTGCTACCCCCCTACGATTCGCACTTTCCGGTGCCGCTGGCCGCATGGGAAAGGCCATCTTGCAGGTCAGTCACGACCTTCCCAACACCACGCCGACCCTGCTAATCGACCGTCAGTGTTCTGCGGAATCTGAAGCAGGCCCTATTCGTTGCCAAACTTGGTCGGGCGAACAGACCGAATTTGATGTTCTGATTGATTTTTCTTCTCCGAAGGGCGTAATTAATCATCTAACGCATTGTTTACGCTTACAAAAACCGATGATCATCGGCGTAACTGGATTGACAGATGAAGACCATCAGACTTTACAGACGGCCGCAGAAAAACTACCGATTCTGCTATCGGCGAACATGAGTTTAGGCGTGAACTTGTGTTTCAAACTGGCCGCCTTGGCGCGGGCCGCTCTTCCCTTGGACTTCGACGCCGAAATTTTTGAGATCCATCACAAACACAAGCGGGATGCTCCCTCTGGAACGGCGCTCGCGCTGGGCCAAGCGATTGCGGAAGCCATGAGACAAACTCACAGCCAACCCATTGAAATAAAACAAGAAATGCGCGTAAGCGGGGTAGGGGAGCCACGGGATCCCCATAGCATTGGCCACGGGGCGTTGCGCGGCGGAGAGGTCGTAGGGGAACACACGGCGTTTTTCTTTGGCGACGGCGAACGAATTGAAATTACCCATCGCGCCACGGATCGCAAAATCTTTGCCCGAGGTGCGTTGCAAGCGGCGTTGTGGCTCAAATCCCAGCCGCCGGGTCTGTATTCCATGTTGAATGTCTTAGGATTTTGAGTATGGGTGGGCAATGCTTCATTGGACTAATGACCGGCACCAGTGCAGACGGTCTCGATGCTGCTTTAGTCGAATTTTTCACTCAACCCCCGGGTTACGAGATCCGTGCAACCTTAGCCTTCCCTCACCCGCCTTCTCTCAAAACATTAGCGATTGCCTTCAATGAACAGGGCGATCAAATGCGCTGGTCACAATATGCGCAATTGGATGCCGAATTAGCGCAACACATGGCAATGGGCGTGCATAAATTGCTGGAATACAGCGGTTATTCACGGCGAGCGATTTCGGCGATTGGAATGCACGGCCAGACGGTATTTCATCAGCCCGAGTTGCCCCATCGAAAAACGGTACAGTTAGGCAATGCGGCGCAGTTGGCGGCGAATACGGGAATTGCTGTGATTAGTGATTTTCGGGCGGCCGATATGGCTCACGGTGGACAAGGTGCACCATTAGGGCCGGTCTTTCAGCGTTATTTGTTGAGTGGGCGCGTGAATTACCCCTTTGCCGTGGTCAATTTGGGGGGCATTGCCAATGTCAGTCTCTTTCTAAACGATGCCCTTGAACACGACATCGGTTTTGATACGGGGCCAGCGAATGCGTTGATGGATAACTGGATTTTTCACACCCAGGGCCGCGCTTATGATGCAGACGGCGATTTCGCGCAACAGGGCACCGTTAATCCCGAATTACTGCATCATTTATTAGCCGACCCGTATTTTCATTTGCCGTTTCCCAAGAGTACGGGACGCGATTATTTTTCCCTGAATTGGCTAATGCGAAAGCGCGACGAATTAGCCTACCGATTAGGATCGCATTCATCGCCCACAACCGACGCCGATGTGCAAGCGACCCTTTTGGAATTAACGGCACAGAGTCTTGCCAACGCGCTAATGCCTTGGGCATCTGAATTAACCACTATTTTATGTACGGGTGGGGGAACGAATAACGGTGTATTGATTAAACGCTTAAATGCTTTATTGCAAAATAAAGTACATTCTTTAGCTACGGTGGGATTGCCCCCAGATTATTTGGAGGCGGTGGGCTTTGCGTGGTTGGCCAAAATGCACCTCGATCGCCAACCGCTGCCTTTCAAACAAATCACCGGTGCAACGCGCAATGTCGTCGCCGGTGCTCATTATCCAATTAACTGATTTATCGACAAAATTTAGGCCGAAAACGATGACCCACAGCCACAGGTGGAGGTCGCATTGGGGTTGTTGATGACGAACTGTGCGCCTTCGAGATTTTCAACATAGTCGATGTTGGCGCCCGACAGATATTGGTAGCTCATGGTGTCGACGAGCAATTTTACGCCGTGAGCTTCGATCACAAAGTCCTCATCATTGGCGGTCTCATCGAGGGTGAAGTTGTACTGAAATCCCGAACACCCCCCGCCATTGATAAAGAGCCGCAACTTCAGATTGGGATTGCCTTCTTCTTCGATGAGATCGCGGACTTTTAACGCTGCCGATTCGGTCAACATGGTCATGGGCATTACCTCTTAGAAATTTAAGTGTTTGAAAACCAAAGGGTTAAGGCAGTACAGATATTGCGCCGAGTCCGTGAGTTTCATCGAGTCCAAACATAATGTTCATGTTCTGGATGGCTTGTCCGGACGCCCCTTTGATCAGATTGTCGATAGCGACGGAGACCACGATTAGGTTCTGATCGTCGCGATAATTCACCGAAATTTGACAAAGGTTGGTTCCTTTAACTTGCCGTGTTTCGGGTGGAACACCTGGGTTGAGCAACTGAATAAAGGGTTCATCGCGGTAGAATTCGGCAAATATGGCTTGTAAATCAATTACTTGATTGTCCGTTCGCTGAAACGCATACAACGTCGTTTCAATGCCGCGAATCATCGGCACGAGATGCGGCACAAAACAAACTCGGGCATTCACGCCTGCAATCCGACTTAAAATTTGCTCGACTTCGGGTTGGTGACGATGCCCACCAATGCCATAGGCTTTGAAACTTTCGCTCGTTTCGCAGAGCAACAGCCCCAGATCCGCCTTTCGCCCCGCGCCACTCACGCCCGATTTACCGTCTGCAATTATCGTTGTGGGATCAATCAGTTGGCGTGCTAATAATGGTGCTAGTCCCACGATCATCGAGGTCGCATAACAGCCAGGATTCGCGATTAACTGCGCCGTTTTGATCGATTCGCGCAAAATCTCGGGTAATCCATAGACCGCTTTGGGCAATAAATCGGGACATTCATGCTTCATTTTGTACCACTTGAACCAGATTTCGGGGTCGGTAATCCGAAAATCAGCGGATAAGTCGATAATTTTCAACCCTTTTTCGAGCAACGCCACAGCTTGTTTCATCGCAATACCGTGCGGGGTTGCGTAAAACACCACATCGCATTCGGTTAACGGCGTCGTGTTCGGATCGGAAAATTGCAGATGTCGGTAAGCGGTGAGGTGAGGAAAAATCTCGGTTACGGCTTTCCCCGTCTCTGCCCGCGACGTAATCAGAACCACTTCAGCCTCGCGGTGATGGGTCAACAACCGCAGCAATTCGGCGCCGGTATAACCCGTCCCCCCCACAATCCCAATCTTAATCATGCGTATTTTAACGGGGCGAGATAGCACCTTCGGTTTTAACCGAACTCCGCACCCGCAACCTCCTCTTCAAGTTTTTTTGCGCTCAGGGTGCTATCGCCGAGCTTCTGGATTGGGGTTTTTAAGAATGTTCAGAGTCGGTTAATCGTAGATACTTTGCCTGCAAGGTCTCGAAATCTTCGGCAAAATCGGGATTTAACGGGATACAGTCCACAGGGCAGACCTCTACACATTGCGGGACGGCAAAATGTCCCACGCATTCTGTACAGCGTTCGGGGTCGATGACATACACCTCAGGTCCGGGATAAATCGCTTCGTTGGGACAAATTGGCTCGCAGACATCGCAGTTAATACACTGGTCAGTAATCATCAATGCCATGATTTTTCTCGGTTTTTTGAAGGATGGCTCAGTTTAACCTGAAAATTTCTGCATGAGGGCCTGCTGTACGGGTTGAGTCACGAAAGCCCCGATGTCACCCCCCAATCGCGCCACTTCCTTGACCAAACTCGACGAAATAAACGCGTACTGCTCGGCGGGCGTCAAAAAAACCGTTTCAATCGACGTATTCAGCCGACGATTCATGCTGGCAAGCTGAAATTCGTATTCAAAATCTGAAACCGCCCGTAACCCGCGCAGAATGACCTTCGCATTGATCTGTTGGGTGTAATGGACAAGCAGATTGTTAAACCCCTGAATTGTCACATTTGGCACATGCGCTAATGCCTGTTGTGCCAAACTCACCCGTTCTTGCAAGTTAAACAATGGATTTTTATTGGGATTTTCGGCAACGGCTAAAATAAGTCGATCAAATAACACAGCACCCCGCTCGACAATATCAATATGTCCATTCGTGATGGGATCAAATGTTCCCGGATAAATGGCCACGACGGTCATCGACACAGCCCGCCATGCAAGGCCAAAATCAGCCAAAAAACACGCATATCTACTCCCCTTGTTGGGCGAATTGGAGTTCTGCACGAATGCTATCCCACGGACAGAAAGCGTTACAATTGAGGCCGTCAAGATTTCCGCCGAGACCCCCACTTTGAACGACCGGTTTACCCAACTTAATCAGTGGCTTCAGCAATACTCGGAAACCCGTGATCACCCCCTGCATCCTGCCTCTAGCGATGCGAGTTTTCGGCGTTATTTTCGCGTGGGTAGAGATCCCAGTTGGATTGTCATGGACGCGCCCCCTGAAAAAGAACCGTTGGCCCCATTTCTTGAGATTCACACCCGTCTAAAAGCAGCGGCGTTGCACGTTCCCGAGCTGTTTCAAGTCGATGAAAAACAAGGATTTTTATGTTTAGAAGACTTCGGTCACACAGACTATCTATCGGCACTCACCTCAGAAACCGTCGAATCGCTGTACGAATCGGCATTCAACGCCCTTTTTCAGATGCAATGCCAGGCTTCGACCCTCGGTTTAGCCCCCTACGATGCGGCCACTTTACAGCGCGAAATGGCGTTATTTCCCGACTGGTGTTTGTCGCGCCACTGCCAACGCTCCCTCAACGAGATCGAACGCCAATCCCTCGACAACGCCTTTCAGCTGCTAATCGACAGTGCCTTATCTCAACCACAGGTGTTTGTGCATCGCGATTTCCATTCGCGGAATCTGATGGTAACCCTGACCCACAATCCGGGGATTCTCGACTTTCAGGACGCCCTCCACGGCCCAATTACCTACGATCTCGTGTCGTTGCTACGGGATTGCTATATCGAATGGCCCATCGACCAGGTTCAACGGTGGGTTTTCGGCTATTACACCCGATTGCAACGACATGGTTTTGCGGTGGGGTCGCCGACGCAATTCCAAAAATGGTTTGATTTCATGGGGTTACAGCGTCACTTGAAGGTATTGGGCATTTTTTGCCGTCTCTACCATCGCGACGGGAAGTCCCGTTACCTCAACGACCTCCCGTTAACGCTGAAATATGCCCGCCAAATCGCTGGCCAGTACGACGAACTCAACGCTTTAGCCACCCTTTTGGAGTCACTCCGCCTGTGAAAGCGATGTTATTAGCCGCTGGGCGCGGTGAGCGAATGCGTCCTTTAACCGACTTTCTACCCAAACCGCTGTTAGATGTGGGGAACCAACCCCTCATTGCCCACCATCTCGATGCCCTCGCCACGGCGGGGATTCGGGAAGTCGCGATCAATTTGGCCTATCGCGGGGAACAGATTCGGCAGGCCCTGGGGAACGGCGACCGTTGGGGGCTACACATTGGTTACTTTGAAGAAGGCCCCTCCAGTCTGGACACGGGCGGCGGTATTCTGAATGCCTTGAGTTTTTTAGGGCCAATGCCTTTTGCGGTTATCAATGCCGATGTCTGGTGTGACTATCCGTTCACACGATTACACGCGATTGCCGCCACACTTACAGAAACCACCGCGCTTGCCCATCTGATCCTGGTCACCAATCCCTCTCACCATCCCCATGGCGATTTTTATCTGAACCAATCGCAGATTGTCCCTACGGGCGACGAGAAACGGACATTTAGCGGCCTAAGCGTGTTGCACCCCGCGCTATTCACCGATTGCTCTCCCGGGCGATTTTCCGTAGTGCCGCTGTTGCGCCAAGCCGTTGAACGAGGCCAAGTGACGGGGGAATACTTCGACGGTCAATGGCACGACATAGGAACCCCGGAAAGGCTTCATGCGTTGCGTTGTAATTTAGCGACGACTTCGCGTTAATCTCTCGACCACTTTCCTCATTTCGGAGACTTTTTTCATGAATTGGACCACCCCCGATCTTTGCGACGCTCACGAAGGCAAATATCACGTCGCCGAACCCAACTTTCTCGACTACGGCGGTTTTACGCGGTTTGCAGGCCAAATTGCGACGGTCAAACTCTTTGAAGACAACTCCCTCGTCCGTGAGGCACTCGGCGAAAAAGGCCATGGACGGGTGTTGGTGGTAGATGGCGGCGGTTCGCTGCGATGTGCGCTGTTGGGTGACAAATTGGGCGAACAAGCCGTTAAAAATGGCTGGGCGGGCTTAGTTATCAATGGTTGTGTACGGGATAGCGCCGCCCTCGCCGAACTCGATTTAGGCGTGAAGGCCATCGGGACGCATCCCCAAAAAAGCCACAAAAAAGGCATTGGGGAACGACAAGTGTCGGTGCGCTTTGCTGGCGTGCTCTTCTTGCCCGACCACTATCTTTATGCCGATGAAGACGGCCTCATCGTGAGTAGCGAGGCGCTTGTATGAATGAGGTAGCGGCGCGGATTGCATCGGAACTGACGGTTGCCCCGGCGCAGATCAACGCCGCTATTGCGCTTCTCGATGGCGGGGCGACGGTCCCCTTCATCGCTCGTTATCGTAAGGAACTGACCGGTGGGCTTGACGATACCCAGCTACGTTATCTCGCGGACCGCGTTGTTTACCTGCGCGAGTTAGAAAATCGTCGTGAAACCATCCTCAGTAGTCTGCGCGAACAGGCGAAATTGACGCCAGACCTCGAACAGGCGGTGAAATCGGTCACCACCAAAGCGGAATTAGAAGATTTATATCTCCCCTTCAAGCCCAAGCGGCGCACGAAAGCGCAAATTGCCCGAGAGGCGGGGTTAGCGCCGTTGGCCCAACGGTTACTGGACGAAGCCGATATTCGCCCCGAGGTCGCTGCGGCCGATTTTGTAGCTACCGAACGCGGGGTAACTGATCTGCAAGCGGCCCTTGATGGTGCCCGTCAGATTCTGATGGAACAGTTTGCGGAAACTGCACCCCTCATCGCGCAACTGCGGACTCATTTACAAGAACATGCGATGTTGCAATCGCGGGTTGTCCCCGGCCAGGAAGTTTCAGGCGCCAAATTTACCGATTACTTTGATTACGAAGAACCCTGGAAAAAAGTACGCGGTCACCGTGCTTTAGCCCTGTTGCGGGGCCGACAAGAGGGAATTTTGCAGCTGACCTTATCGGCGGACCATGTGGCATTGGGCGAACACCTAGTGGCGGGCTACTTTGCCTTACGCGATCAAGGCCGTCCGGCGGATGCGTGGCGACTGACCACGGCAAAAATGGCCTGGAAAGTTAAATTATTCACCCACCTTGAAGTAGAACTCTTTCAGACATTACGGGAACGGGCAGAATCTGAAGCGATTCAAGTCTTTAGCGCCAATCTCAAAGACTTATTATTGGCGGCACCGGCGGGTCGTCGTCCAACCTTGGGAATTGATCCAGGCATTCGGACGGGGATTAAAGTCGCCGCCGTGGATAGCACGGGAAAGGTGCTGGAAACCGCAACGCTGTACCCGCATCCGCCCCAAAACCGTTGGAAAGACAGTTTATTTGCCCTTGCAGAACTCTGTAGTCGTCATCAGATCGCGCTTATTGCGATTGGAAACGGTACGGCCTCTCGTGAAACGGATCGTCTCGTTGCGGAATTACTTCAGGAATTTCCTCAGCTTAAAGCGACCAAAGCCTTGGTTTCGGAAGCAGGGGCATCGGTGTATTCGGCATCAGAACTCGCTTCCCAGGAATTGCCCGATTTAGATGTGAGTTTGCGGGGAGCCGTGAGCATCGCCCGACGTCTTCAAGACCCGCTCGCCGAACTCGTCAAAATCGATCCTAAATCCATTGGTGTTGGCCAGTACCAGCACGACGTATCGCCGTTGCAGTTAGCGAAAAGTCTGGATGGCGTTGTGGAAGATTGCGTGAATGCGGTGGGCGTCGATGTCAACACGGCTAGTCCCGCCCTGTTAACGCGCATCGCTGGCTTGAATAGTGGGTTAGCCCAGCAGATCGTGGCTTATCGCAATGAACAGGGGGCGTTCAAGAATCGCCGTGAACTTCTGAAAGTGCCGCGACTTGGCCCCAAGACCTTCGAGCAATCTGCCGGTTTTTTGCGAATTCCCGAAGGGGAACATCCTTTGGACGCATCGGCGGTTCATCCCGAAGCGTACCCTCTCGTCGAACGGATCAGTGCGGCCTGTAACCGACCCATTAAACAGCTCATCGGCGACCAAAAATTGTTGCAATCGCTTGATCCAAAAAACTTTATCGACGATCTTTTTGGCTTACCGACCGTGCGCGATGTGCTACAGGAACTCAATAAACCCGGGCGCGATCCCCGTCCCCAATTTCAGACAGCACACTTTGACGAGCGCATCCAGACGATAAATGATCTTCAACCGGGGATGATTCTGGAGGGTGTCGTGAGCAATGTGGCGAATTTTGGGGCCTTTGTCGATTTAGGCGTCCATCAAGATGGGTTGATTCACATCTCTTTGCTCTCCGAACAATTCGTCGATGATCCGCGTAAGGTGGTTAAGGTGGGCCAAGTGGTGCGGGTCAAGGTGATGTCGGTTGATGTGGCCCGCAAGCGAATTGCGTTGAGTCGGCGCTTAGACGCAGACCCCCGCGATTACCTCGCCGAACGGGCGGCCCAACCCTCAAGTTCCCCACAACGGCCGCGTTCCTCACAGGCTCCGCAAGCACCTCGATCCACAACCCCAGTTAACTCGGCCCTCAGTGAAGCGTTGCAACAAGCGCGGAACCGCAAAAAATAAGCCTACGATACATGAAGTTGCTCACCTCACCCCTCCGCTGAATGAACACTCGCGCTCTTCTTCGTCGCTGTCTGCACGCCCTCAAAGCGGCCCGCCTTGAGCAACATGAGAACGTTAAACAACTTGCTGTTTGGCGACTGGTCGCAAAGGGAAGCCAGGATGGCTTGTGGTGGTATGACTGCGCCACGCGACAGCTTTGGGGATCGAGTCGCTGGTGGGCAGGGATGGGGTATCGGTATGACGAACGTACGGTTCATCAGAAGGTTTGGCATACCTGGATTCACCCTGCCGATCTCGATAGCGTGATCGAAGCCCATCAATTTTATCTGAACGCCGACCCGAGCAAGGAACCGATTCAATATCGCTATCGCTTAAGAAATCTGAAAGGACGCTATCACTGGCGATCAGATTATGCTTTAGGGTGTTGGGATGAGGCGGGAAAACCACTGTATTTAGCGGGGTCGAGCCGCGACTTAACCGATGCCAATACCGATAGTGCAGAAGCCTTACAACGACTCTACAATGACTCGCTCACCCAACTCTTTAACCGTCATTACTTCATTCGCCACATTAAGCGATTTCTGATTGACGAAAGCTGTCGCCAAGAATTGAGAGCCTTATTTCTAGTCGATGTAGATCGTTTTCAGAGTCTGAATGCCAATCTCGGCCATCAAATTGGCGATCTACTGTTAGTGCAGATTGCGAAACGGTTGCAGTCGATTTGCCAGGACGGCGATCTACTGGCCCGCCTTGGCGGCGACGAATTCGCGATTTTAAGCGACGCATTATCCAATCCTGAACAGGCATTTACTTTCGCTCGGGCATTGCAGAAGGCGTTTACCGCACCTTTTAAGCAAGAGGAACGCTGGATTTCTTTGACGGTGGGGATTGGACTGGCGTTAAACAAATCCATCGACACCCAGCAGCCCGCTTACCGCGAAACGACGGCATGGCTACGTGATGCCGATCTCGCCCTCAATCAAGCCAAAGCGCAGGGGCGTGGGGAATGGGTGTGTTTTGAGCCAACGCTGCAACGTCGTCGCGCTGAACGGATGAAGTTGGAAAATGAGTTAAAACATGCAATTAGAAACAATGAGTTGCGGTTGCACTTTCAACCGATTGTCGAATTAAAAACCGGCATTTGTCACAGCGTAGAAGCGTTGATCCGCTGGCAACATCCAGAGCGCGGATTACTGACCCCTGGTGCCTTCATTCCCTTTGCCGAAGAAGCGGGTTTATTACCGGCAATTGGCGATTGGGTATTGGTGCAGGCGTGTCGAGAGCTAGCCGCAATCGGCTGTAACACCTCAACGCAGCGAAAATTTGTCGTCGCCGTCAATATCGCCGGCCCCCAGTTTGCAGATCTCACCATCTGTCAACGCATCGCCGAGCTACTCGAACAGTGGAAAGTGAATCCCGCGAGTTTGCGTTTAGAAATTACCGAAACCCTGATCGCCAACTCCGCCGATTGGGTATCGCAACAGCTTAACAATCTGCGTGCGCTCGGAATCTCCACGGCCATTGACGACTTTGGTACCGGCCATTCCTCTCTGGCTCGTCTCATCGAATTGCCCTTTGATTTTCTCAAATTCGATGCGTTTTTTTTGCGGAAAATCGACGATCCCCGCTGCCGTGTTTTGCTGGAGGGAATCGTTAACATCACCAAACGGCTTAACCTCCCTACCGTCATTGAGGGCATTGAGAATCCTCAACAACATCTGTTAGTCAGTCACTTGGGCTGTGATTATGGTCAAGGTTTTCTATTTTCGCGGCCGCAGCCCGATTTAGCGAAAATTGTCGCCAGCCTTAAGCAATCTCGTTATTAAGGCCCTATTGACTTTTGCATTTCGTTTTGTGGACCCCTTTCATGACGCTTTTTGAATCTCATCTACCGCTACCCCTAGTCGCTCGGGGAAAAGTCCGTGATTTGTACCAAGTCGATGACGACCATCTACTGCTCGTCGCGACGGATCGGTTATCGGCGTTTGATGTGGTGTTACCGAATCCCATCCCCGAAAAAGGAGCGACATTAACGCGGCTGTCCTGCTTTTGGTTTGAACAGATGGGCGACATCGTGGCGAATCATCTACAACGCGCCACGCGAAACTGGGATTCGCTGCCCTTCATCGACCCCAACTTGATTCCACGCGCTGTCATCGCGAAAAAATGTCGTCCCTTGCCGGTGGAAGCGATTGTGCGGAGCTATCTGATTGGGTCGGGATGGCGGGATTATGTCCGTACGGGGGCGATTGGCGGGCTATCCTTACCGCCTAATCTGCAACTAGCCGAAGCGTTATCCCAACCCATTTTTACCCCCTCGACCAAGGCCCCCGTCGGTACCCATGACGAAAATATTTCGTTCGATCAACTAGTTGTGCAGATTGGAGCACCATTCGCCGAACAAATTCGGCATCTTGCCTTGCAAATCTACGAACGTGCGGCCACCTATGCGTTGACGCGGGGCGTGATTATTGCCGACACCAAAATGGAGTTTGGGGTGGACGAACAGGGGGAACTAGTGCTGATAGACGAGTTGTTAACGCCAGATTCGTCGCGTTTTTGGCCCGTCAGAGACTACGAAGTGGGTAAAAATCCCCCGAGTTTTGATAAACAATTCGTGCGCGACTATCTCGACACCCTCGATTGGAATAAACAAGCGCCTGCCCCGTCTCTGCCCCCGGAAATCATTCAACAAACGACGGCACGTTATCTCGAAGCACAAAAGCGATTGATGGCCCCATGATGGGATTACTGATTCGGTTGGGCGCCACAACGCTCCAAAGCCTCGCGGGATTGGGCCGACTCGTCCTATTCGTCCCCAGCCTACTGTGGGCCTTGTTACCGGCTTTGCCGCGCTTTCGACTCATTTTCAAACAAATCATGGTGTTAGGCGTGCGTTCACTGCTCATCATCTTGATTGCGGGATTCTTTATTGGCGCCGTCCTGAGTTTACAGGGCTACACCAACTTAGTGGCGTTTGGCGCAGAAGCCTCGTTGGGCGTGGTGGTAGCGTTGAGCTTGATCCGCGAACTCGGCCCTGTGTTGACGGCGTTGTTGTATGTAGGACGGGCGGGATCGTCGTTAACTGCTGAAATTGGCCATCTCAAAGCCACTGAACAGCTTACGAGTATGGAATTGATGGGGGTCGATCCTACGGTTCGCGTGTTGGCGCCGCGCTTTTGGGCGGGCATGTTGGTCGTTCCGCTACTGACGGCGATTTTTACGGCCATTGGCATTTTGGGCGCGTATGGCCTTGCCGTGACGAGTTTAGGGATTGATGGCGGGATTTTTTGGGGACAAATGCAGATGAGGGTGGAATTTTGGCGCGATATTTGGCCTGGCATCATCGTCAAAAGTGTGGCCTTTGCCCTCGTTATTCACCTCATTGCCCTGTTTAACGGCTTTGATGCGGTCCCGACATCGGAAGGCATCAGCCAAGCCCTCACGCGAACGGTTGTCAACAGTTCGTTAGCCGTATTGGGCCTCGATTTCTTACTGACTGCTTGGTTTTTTGGAGGTTGATTTATTTATGTTGTCATCGCGGGAACTGGAATTGGCCGTGGGCCTCTTCGTTGCGTTGGGGCTGTTGTCCCTAATTTTTCTAGCCACGCAAGTTGGGCAACGGGGCCGTACCCTCGCTCACGGCAGCTACCCCCTGACCGCGCGATTTACCGATGTGGGTGGCTTGCGACAAAGCGCACCGGTGACGGTCGCGGGGGTGCCGGTGGGGCGCGTTGCCAACATCGACATTGACCCCGAACGCTTTGAAGCCATCGTGACCCTCGCCATCGACAAGCGCTTTCAATTGCCCACCGACACCAGTGCCAGCATTTTGACAGCGGGATTGTTGGGGGAAAAATATGTGGGGCTTGAACCGGGCGGCGCGACGGAAAATTTCGCGGCAAATGGGGAAATCGAACTCACGCAATCGTCGCTGGTGCTCGAACGCTTAATTGGTCAATTTGCAACGGGTTTGGGAACAGGTAACTAATGGCAAATCAAGACTTGTTGACCGAAATTGCGCCAGGGCGTTGGCAACTCCACGGCCCATTAACTTTTACATCCATCGACCGTTTTATTTCCAAAATTCCGACGATTATTTCGGCAAAGGGCACGACCGTATTAGACTTTTCACACGTCACCCAGACCGACAGTGTCGCCTTAGTGTGGCTACTGGACTGCGCAGTATTCGCCGAACAACAAGGCGGATCGCTCAAATGGGTTAATCTACCCTCGCAGATTCGGGAGATTGCCCAAATTTCCGGCTTATATGATTGGCTTATTTCCAAAATAGAGTGAATGTTTATGAATCCAGAACTCGTCATCCAATTGATTAAAAACGCGCTCCCAGACGCCCAAGTTACCCTGCGTTCCCCGGACAATGTACATTTTGAAGCCGAAGTCGTGAGTGCGGCTTTTGTGGGAAAAACCTTGATTCAACAACATCGTTTGGTAAACGACGCGATTAAAGCTGAACTCGATTCCAACGCCATCCACGCGATGAGTCTCAAAACCCGCACTCCATGACCGCTAAACTCGCCATTCAGGGCGGCATTACTTTAGCTGGGGAACTCCGAGCGTCGGGTGCAAAAAATGCCGTCCTGCCCACCCTCGCGGCAACCCTCCTCGCCAACGATAAAGTGATTGTGCGCAACGTTCCGCATCTCATGGATGTCACCACGATGATGGAATTGCTTGGCCAACTGGGCGCCAAAATTCGACTCAACGAAGGCATGGCAATTGAAGTCGATCCGCGCAATCTCCACAGTGTTTGTGCCCCCTACGAACTCGTCCGTACGATGCGGGCGTCGATTTTGGTGCTCGGCCCTTTGTTAGCGCGTTTTGGGCGAGCTGAAGTGTCGTTGCCTGGGGGATGTGCCATTGGTGCGCGACCTGTCGAACAACATATCAACGGCCTAATCAAGCTCGGCGCCGAGATTCGCGTCGAAAACGGCTACATCCACGCCGAAGCCAAGCGACTTAAGGGGGCACGGCTGGTCATGGATTTAGTGACGGTGACGGGCACCGAAAATCTGATGATGGCAGCAACTCTAGCCAAAGGCGTTACGGTCATTGAGAACGCGGCCCGTGAACCCGAGATCGTCGATTTAGCCCGCTTTCTGAACGCGATGGGTGCCAAAATCCACGGCGCAGGCACAGATTCTATTACCATTGAGGGCGTGGAAATGCTGGGGGGCGTAGATTATCGCGTGTTGGCTGACCGCATCGAGACGGGGACTTATCTCGTGGCGGCCGCGATTACAGGCGGTAAGGTTCGCATCAAAGATACCTGTCCCGAATGTTTGGAAGCGGTGTTACAGAAACTCGAAGAAGCGGGGGCCTGGATTAATGTCGGTGCAGATTGGATCGAGTTGGATATGCGGGGGCAACGGCCTAAGGCAGTTCACATTCGTACCGCACCACATCCTGCCTTCCCAACCGATATGCAAGCCCAATTCGTCGCGCTAAATGCCATTGCCGAAGGGGTCGGGACGATTGTAGAGACCGTGTTCGAGAACCGATTTATGCACGTTTTAGAACTGCAACGTCTCGGGGCACAGATTCGCTTGGAAAGCAATACGGCGATTTCTGAAGGCGTGAAGGAACTATCTGCGGCCCCGCTCATGGCGACGGACCTGCGGGCATCGGCGGGATTAGTGCTGGCGGGATTGGTTGCCAAGGGAGAAACGGTGGTAGATCGGATTTATCACATCGACAGAGGCTATGAATGTATTGAAGAAAAGCTGTCATCGCTGGGCGCGAAAATTCGACGGTTACCCGCATGATTACCCTTGCATTGTCCAAAGGCCGCATTTTTGAAGACACTCGTCCAGTGCTCGCCAAAGCGGGCATTGAACTCGTCGATGATCCCGAAACCAGCCGTCGCTTGCTGCTTGCGACTAACCGTCCTGACTTGCAGATTCTGTTATTGCGGGCAAGCGATGTCCCAACCTTTGTGCAATACGGGGCAGCGGATTTGGGAATTGCCGGCAAGGACGTTCTGATGGAGCACGGGGGGAGCGGATTGTACGAACTGCTCGATCTACAAATTGCCCAATGCCGTCTGATGGTGGCGGGATTTGAAGATGCGTTACAGCACCGACCGCGCCGTCTCAAAGTCGCGACTAAATACATTAACGCCGCTCGCAACCACTTCGCCCGTCAAGGCCGTCAAGCGGAAATCATCAAGCTTTACGGCTCAATGGAACTGGCCCCGTTGGTGGGACTTGCCGATTGCATCGTCGATGTGGTGGATACGGGAAAGACGTTGGCCGCCCACGGATTGGTTCCTCTTGAACTAATTGCGCAAATTAGTAGCCGTCTGATTGCCAACAAAGCGGCCCTAAAACGCAAACACGCCACCATTGAAATGCTATTACCGATTTTTGCGCGATAGCCGCAAAACGCGAGGTCGCCCGTGCTGGGCGAGGAAATTGTTATGACCGATATAAACCGTTGGATTCGCCCCGATTTGCGGGCGCTACAGGCCTACACCGTGACGGATGCAACGGGCCTCATCAAACTCGACGCGATGGAAAGCCCTTACCCGTGGCCGCTGCATCTGCGCGACGAATGGTTGGCTCGGCTCAATGAGGTCGAACTCAACCGCTATCCCGATCCCCGAGGTCAAGGAATTAAGCAGCGGTTGCGCAATTTGTTTGCGGTGCCGTCTGAACTGGCACTGCTGCTTGGCAACGGATCGGATGA
This sequence comes from uncultured Candidatus Competibacteraceae bacterium, assembly GCA_964613675.1. Taxonomy (GTDB): domain Bacteria; phylum Pseudomonadota; class Gammaproteobacteria; order Competibacterales; family Competibacteraceae; genus DAIUCA01. The sequence goes on along the minus strand of CAZTIH010000011.1, from coordinate 8,200 downwards.
AATCATCCAGTTGGTGTTACTGGCGATGAGTGGGCCTAATCGTTCTGTTGTGGCACCCGTGCCCAGTTTTGTGATGTACCGCCTTATTAGTCAGTGGTTTGGGCTGCGATTTGTAGGTGTACCATTGCGATCGGATTTTTCCTTAGACCTTGCGGGAATGTTGCAGGCAATCGCGGAACACGAGCCAGCGGTCGTCTTTATTGCGCAGCCCAACAATCCCACGGGCAACGCCTTCTCACGCGATGACATTCAGCAAATTATTGCCGCTGCCCCCGGGCTTGTCGTGCTCGATGAAGCCTATTTTCCTTTCTGTGACACGCCCCTTCTGGATTTAGCGGGGGGATCTGTCCTCGTGATGCGAACGCTTTCTAAACTGGGGATGGCGGGTTTACGGCTGGGCGTATTAATTGGTGATGCGGCATGGCTCAATGAATTGGACAAGCTGCGACTCCCCTATAATGTCAACAGCCTCACGCAAGCGAGTGCGGAATTTGCCCTCGATCATTGGTCGGATTTTGCCATGCTGATCGACCAAATTTGTCACAGTCGAAACGAATTAATCGAAAAACTTCAACAACTTAGCGGTGTCCATGTGTTCGCGACACAGGCCAATTTTGTGCTCATTCGCGTACCCGACGCACCCACCCTATTTACCCATCTTAAGCAACAAGGCGTCTTGATTAAAAATCTGCACCAACCCCTGTTAACTGAACATTGTTTACGGTTAACTGTAGGTAGCCCTTCAGAAAATCATTCATTAATCAACGCCTTAAAGATTGGTTTAGGGAATGGCTAAAAGGTATGTGATAGGATCACTTTTGTTCTAATCCAAAAGTTCCCATCCTCATCTTGTACAAACTCAACTAAGGAGATACTCCCGATGAATACGGCAGACATTCTCAATAATCTGACCCAAGATCGGCGCCGCTTCCTCACGATGTCGGCAACCGTTGTCGGCGGTGTGGGGGCGGGCTTTGCAGCCATTCCGTTTATCGCATCGTGGCAGCCCAGCGAACGCGCCCAAGCGGCCGGTGCCCCAGTTGAGGCCGACATTAGCAAACTCCAACCGGGGGCAATGTTAACGGTGGAATGGCGCGGCAAACCCGTATGGATTGTCAACCGCACGCCAGAAATGCTTAACGCCTTACCGTCCTTAAATAGCCAATTACGGGATCCCGAATCACGAATTCCGCAACAACCGCGTTATGCGTCAAATCCTTACCGCTCCATCAAGGATAATTACTTGGTCGTTGTAGGGATTTGCACTCATTTAGGGTGTTCGCCGACATTCCGCCCTGAAGTTGCCCCTGCGGATTTGGGCGCAAATTGGAAAGGCGGCTTTTTCTGCCCTTGTCATGGTTCCAAGTTTGACTTAGCTGGTCGCGTTTACCAAGGCGTGCCTGCACCCACTAATTTAGAAATCCCGCCTTACAAATACTTAGCCGACAATCTCGTCCTTGTCGGCGACGATGCTTAAATGCTACATCCACTGAGGTAAGAAAAATATGGCTACTGGTGGCCCACATCCCGGTACAACGGGCGTTGTCGGTTGGGTTGATTCGCGTTTTCCGTTCACCCAGATGATGCGGGATCATTTGACCCGCTATTACGCTCCAAAAAACTTCAATTTCTGGTATTACTTTGGCGTTTTCTCCATGGTAATGCTGGTCAATCAGCTCCTTACCGGAATTTGGTTGACGATGAATTACAAACCTTCCGCCGCAGAAGCCTTTGCTTCCGTCGAATACATCATGCGCGATGTGGAATGGGGCTGGTTGCTGCGTTATATGCACTCCACGGGGGCTTCGTTCTTCTTCATCGTCGTGTATCTGCACATGTCCCGCGCATTGCTGTACGGTTCTTACAAAAAGCCGCGTGAACTCGTCTGGGTCATCGGCATGGGCATTTTCCTTGTTTTGATGGCAGAAGCCTTCTTTGGCTACCTGCTTCCTTGGGGACAAATGTCCTACTGGGGCGCACAGGTCATTATTTCCTTGTTTGGGGCCATTCCTTTTGTGGGCGAATCGCTTTCCTTGTGGATTCGGGGCGATTTCGTCGTTTCCGACGCCACCTTGAACCGCTTCTTTGCGCTACACGTCATTGCCTTACCGCTTGTGCTCGTGGGCTTAGTCGCCGCTCACATCATTGCCTTACACCATGTGGGTTCCAATAACCCTGATGGCGTCGATATTTACGAAAAAGTCAATGCACAAGGTCATCCTGTAGACGGAATTCCATTCCATCCTTACTACACGGTGAAAGATTTAGCCGGCATCATGGCGTTCTTGTTTGCATTTGCGGCGGTCATTTTTTATGCCCCGGAAATGGGCGGTTTATTCCTCGAACATCCCAATTTTGAACCCGCTGATCCGCTCAAAACACCGGCGCATATTGCTCCCGTATGGTACTTCACGCCCTTCTACGCCATGTTGCGCGCTGTCCCCGACAAGCTCGGTGGCGTCGTCGTGATGGGTGGTGCCGTCATGATTTTGTTCTTGCTCCCTTGGTTGGATCGTAGCCCGGTCAAATCCATTCGTTACAAGGGAAATCTGTCAAAAATTGCGTTAACTTTGTTCATCATTTCGTTTTGCATTTTGGCCTACTTAGGCGCAGTTTCGACCACCGACGCCCGTACCTTTTTAGCGCGCATCTGCACCATCATTTACTTCGCTTTCTTCCTATTGATGCCCTTCTACACCACTATGGAAAAAACGCATCCGGTACCGCGTCGGGTCATTTATCACGGTAAGGAATCGGACGTAGAAGCCAGTCTCTCCCACGAACCCGAACCAGCCTACGCCCCCGTCGCGCCATTGGCTAACCCCACCGTTCAGACGCCTGCCTATGCCGCCCCGACCTCGGTGCCTGCCGCCGCCAAAATCAGCGAAGATCTCGATTTAGCCCGTATCCTAGCCGAAGCTGCCAGCATCGGTCGTCCCAGTGGAGCGACTGGAAAATGAAACCAATCATCGCGTTACTCTGCTTGTTGATGACCCCCGCTTTGTGGGCCGCTGAGGGCAACTTCCCTCTCGATCGCGCCCCCATCGACCTCGACAACAAAGCCTCTCTTCAGCGGGGCGCTCAATTGTTCGTCAACTACTGCATGGGCTGTCACTCTCTGGAGTACAAACGTTACGGACGACTGGCACAAGATTTGGGGCTGACCGACCGCCAGGTGCTGGATAACCTCGCCTTCAATCCCGACACCAAAGCGGGAGACACCCTGCAAATTGGGATGGATGCCCGCGATGCACGCGGTTGGTTTGGGGCCGCACCACCAGATTTGTCTGTCATTTCGCGGGCACGGGGCGTGGATTACCTTTACACCTATCTACGCACCTTCTACCTCGATGAGTCGCGGCCATTAGGCGTCAACAATGCGGTATACCCTGCGGTGGGGATGCCCCATGTGCTGTGGGAAATGCAAGGTTGGCAAAAACCCGTGTTTGACGCAGGTCATCACTTAGTCGGTTTTGAGGTCGTTAAGCCCGGTTCGATGGCCCCTGCCGAATTTGATCGTGCTATGGGGGATTTGGTGAACTTTTTGGCGTATGTCGGCGAACCTATTCGTCGGGAACGGGAACGGATGGGCTTTTGGGTATTGGCTTTCTTAGCACTCGCCTTTGGCGTGTTCACCGCTTTGAAACACGAATACTGGAAAGACGTCCATTAAAAATTCCTGTCGGTAGAAAACGATCAATTGTTCCTCGGCGCCGGTCTTGTACTGTGCGCCGTTTTGTGTTGCAAAGAGGAGCCCCATTCCTATGATGACCTTGTATTCGTCGCCAACGGGCAGCGATAGTCACCGCACCCGCATCGCGTTGGCGGAAAAAGACATCACCGCTTCAATTATCGACGTAGATCCCACTCGGCCCCCTGATGACTTTTTGTCGCTGAGTCCCAACCAGATTCTCCCCACGCTCGTGGATCGTGATCTCGTGTTGTACGACGCACGGGTCATTATGGAATACCTCGACGAACGGTTTCCTCACCCTCCGTTGTTGCCCCTGGATCCTGTCAATCGTGCCCGTTTTCGCTTGCTGCTCGCCCGCATTGACCGCGATTGGTATAGCCAAATCCCCATTCTCGAAGGCAACGACAATGCCGAACGCAATCGGGCGCGGGCTCGCCTTACAGACGAAATTAATGCCGCAAATGACTTGTTTATCGACGCAAAACCCTATTTCCGCAGCGACACCTTCTCAATGGTCGATTGCACCATGGCTCCCTTACTTTGGCGGTTAAATTACTACGGCATTGCACTTTCCCCAAATTCCCGTGCCCTTGACTATTATTCAAATGTCCTTTTTTCCCGTAAATCCTTTCAAGACAGCCTGACAACCGCTGAAAAGCATTTGCGTCCTGAGTTAATGAAATCCTCGAAAAATCGACGGGTTCGGTAATGACTTCCAACCGCCCTTACCTCATTCGCGCCCTCTACGAATGGATTAGCGATAACCAGATGACCCCCCATTTATTAGTCGATGCCAAACAAGAAGGGGTCGAAGTCCCGACGCAATATATCAACAACGGCCAAATCGTTCTCAATATTCGCGGAAGTGCCGTCAACGCCCTTCGACTGGGCAACGACCTCATCGAATTTCAGGCGCGTTTTAGTGGGCAAGTCCGTCATATTCGGGTACCCCCCTCGGCGGTACTGGCTATTTACGCCGCCGAAACGGGGCAAAGCATGGTGTTTGGTCAAGGTACCGATCAGGGCGATGATGAACCCGATCCGCCGTCGTCTCCCGAACCCGATACCCCAAAACGCCCCAGTCTCCGCATTGTGAAATAACTGAGGAACGCCGTTCGCCAAGGATTCGGCATTCGTTTTCTTCCAAAAAATTCAGTCCACAAAAAAGGCGAGGATGATTTGCTCACCCCCGCCTCGCCTTCGATCCTCAATTGTTAAGGCACTTCGTAAATCTCCACAATGCCAATGCCCGTCGCGCCATTCGTGCCAGTCACAATCGGCGTGAACAAGCCCGTCGAAAGATCGAGTAACAGGGCCGATTCGCGCTCATCCGTAGGTTGACTGCCAAGCTCGATGAGTTGTGACATCGCTGGCCCTAAACGCCAGTTCGTGCTGATTCCCAACGTCACGGCAGCACTTCCCGGCACAATCTGTTGCAACAACAACTGTGGATCCGCCAATGTGCCCGTCACGCCAAAGTTCGCCAAAGACGGCCCCTTCGCCGTAAACAACAGCGTCTCCAAACCGCTGCCCGCCAACGCCACACCCCCAATGAGGTTGTTCACGCCCATCCCCACAAAACCCCGCGTCGAGATCGCACGTAAGCGCGTCACCAGCGTGGCGTTACCCGCATTGGCCGAACGGTCGTAAATCTCCACCAAACCCACCCCCGATTCGGGCGGGACATTCATCGGAAAGAACAACACGGTGTACGCCCCCGCAACCAGATCCAAGACCACGCCCGCTTCCAACGGATTGGTCGGCGCACTCCCTAGTTGCTCTAAACGCGCCGCATTCACCAAATCGCTCTGCCAGTTGTCGTTCTCTGCAATCTTATCCGCCCCTTTGAACACCTCTAAACGCAGATCCGCAATCCCAATTTCGCCTAACGACGGCCCTTTTGCCGTAATAGCGATGGTGCGCGTCCCGGGACCTTGAATGATGAAGCCGCCAATGAGCGTCCGCTCCCCTTCCCCCACCAGCCCACGAGTCGATAGCCCCTCCATGCGCTGTAACCGAATGGCTTGATTGCGTACCACTAACTTCGCCGTCGTCGCCAAACTGCTGTAACTCAGATCATTGCTCGTGATCCGAAACGGCACTTCAAACCCTTCCGCTTCGTTGAATTCACTAAAGTTCCGCACGATGATGGACTGCGGCGTGTTCCAGTTTGTCGGCGTAAAGGTCAACGATGTCGGCGTGATGCTAAACCGCGTGGGCTGCGGATTAAGCGGCGTGAGCGTCACATCCTGAGTGGGTTGCACCGTGAGCTGTACTGTAAATACGGCGTTGCGCTCGTCTTGCGTCGTCGTGGGATCGTCTTGACTGAACACCGTCACACCCGTCATCGGCGAGACCTGCAAGTTGGCACTGTTGTTGTCGAGATTGACAAGGTTCACGTCCAACGCCTTCAACCCGTTGTAGTCCGGATCTAAGCTCACCGCCGGCGAAAACACCAATTGGTAAAATTGATTGCCATCGCTCTCATTGTCATTGACGCCCGTCATCGTCACCGTTTGCGGCGTTCCCCAATTCTCAGGCGTAAAGACTAAAGTCGTCGGACTAACCTGCCCTTCCGTGAGATCACTGCTGGCTAGGTTGATCACAACATCACGCGCCGGCGCCGTATTGAGTAGCACAGACACCGCCGCCGTATCCCCCAATTCCGTCGTCGTCAATACGCTATCGGGTTTGATCAGCCGCCCCGTCGCACTGCTGTACACAAAAATTCCGGGGGTATCGCTGTCCCGATTGGTGACCGTGACATCCGGGGGATTTTGTCCGTTGTAACGGGTGTCGTCGCTCACCGCCGCCGCCGTCACGACCGAGAAGGTCTTATCGCCATCCCGAATGTTGTCGGGCAATCCAATCACCGTCACAATTTGCGGGATATTCCAATTATTCGGCGTAAATACCACGCGACTGGGATTGAGCGTCCCCTCACGGGTGTTGGTCACCGTAAGATCGACCGTGACCGATGCGGTGGGCTGCATGGACAACACCATCGAAAAGCTATCCGTATCGCCCCGTTCGGTGACCACCAGTCCAGACTGCGGACGCACCACAATTCGGGCTAGTCCGTTGTTGTCCAGATTTACCCCCCGCACCCTCGGTACTGGCAAACCGCTGTAAGCCGGATCGGTGCTCTCCGCCGGCCCAAGGTTGATGACATAGTCCTGACTGCCATCCAACAGGTCGTCATCCACCCCCGTCACCGTAATTTGCTGTGGATTTGCCCAGTTCGTCGCCGTAAAGATCAGTTCGGCGGGAAACACGGTGGCCTCCGTCAACTTGCTACTGCTCACCGGTAGCCGAACCGCCGAATTCGGACGCTGCAACAACGACACCGTGATAATCGCCGTATCGCCATCTTCAGACGTCGTGATATTGGCGGGCGTTACGCGTGTCCCTGCCGCTTGATCACTGTCCAAATTGGTGACATTGACCGTCGCCGTTTTCCCCTGATAGTTGCCATCTTCACTCGTTGCCGAAAGGTCGATGCGGTAAAGCTGATCGCCATCCGCCACATTGTCTCTTACGCCCGTCACGGTCGCCCGCTGCACGACATTCCAGTTGTTCGGCGTGAAGGTCATAGTGGCCGGCGACACGATCCCTTCAGCAGCGTTACTGCTCACAAGCGCGACCGTTACATTGGCGCTAGGAACCGTATTCAACGACACACTAAATTGAGCCGTTCCCCCCGACTCCGTCGTCACTAACCCAACCGTCGGGTTAATATGCAACCCAGGGCTAAGCGGTGGCTGTGGGGGTTGCGGCGGTTCCGGCGGTTCCTCTAGCCGATGATCGCGATTGACCAAAAATACGGTGGCCGTGCGACCGTTGTAATTAGGGTTGGTACTCGATGCGACCAAGTTAATCTCATAATTCTGATCACCTGGTGAGATTAACCCCGGCTCCCCAGTCACCGTCACACTCTGTGGTGTTCTCCAATCATCTGATGTAAAGGTGAGCGTTATCGGATCAAATGTCGCCTCTCTGGGTTTACTGGAGGTCAACTGGATGAAGATCTGATTGTTGACGCCGGGATCAGAGGCCAGCCGCACAGTAAATATCGCTGTTCTGCCCGCTTTCGTGGTTTCTAAGCGATTGTTGGACGTCGTGGCGGGTGAAGTGAAGATGTCATGCGTTATCAAAGGATGCGTCACACTCACGCTGGTCGTGAGACCGTCGTATGCAGGGGCACCAGCAGCGGTCAGGTTAATCGTGTAGTTCTGTGTTGAATCACGGCTGCCCAACCTAGTTACCGTCACTGTTCGCGGCGTACTCCAATTAGCAGGAGTGAATGTCAGGGAAGCGGGCGATACCGTGCCTTCTGCGGGATTACTGCTGACCAACGAAACGGTGACATTAGCGGTGGGCTCTACACTCAATCGCACCGTGAAGATTGCGGTATCGCCAGGCGCTGCTATCGAAAGCGAATTCGGTGTCGTCACAATACTCTGCGCGTACAGCGGTAGCGCCATCAGCACCAGCAATAGCCCCCAT
>CAZTIH010000010.1:0-35261 GCA_964613675.1 uncultured Candidatus Competibacteraceae bacterium | reverse complement strand
TCCACAGTCCCCCGCCACTGCTGCCATTTTCCGTGACGCCGCTTTGCCATTGCACCTCAAAATGCGTATCTCGGGGACCGTCACTGAAGCCACTAATCCCCATCAACCGCCCCACACTGATTTTCTTCAAATCGCCCAAGGGATGATGCAGCGTTAACACATTGCTGCTCTCCGAAAGATTGGCCGTCGTCCAGCCGCTCAATTGCGTCCCCAGGGGGGGGGATTGGTCGAGATGCAACAGGCTCATATCCGACAACGCCTGTTGTGCCAACAAGCGTGCGCCTCGCTGCGTCACCACCGCATTGGGGGCTGCTCCCCCACAGCGCGCCCGTTGAAAGAACCAATACAGCTCCATAGAAGCCGCTTCTTCCGCCGTTCTAATGCAATGTTGCGCGGTGAGGAATAAGGGCGTTTCGGTGAGTAAATCCGTATCGTTGAGCAGCGTGCCCGTACACAAAAATGCCCTTTGTTGACTGATAAAGCTGTACTTTGCCGCGCTCTCCACAATTGAACTGGGCGTGGCGTCACTACAGGCTACATCCACCTGACAGCTTCCCGAACGGTCCACATCACTCAGATTGCGCGGATCGACCATGAGATGCGCGAGCTTTGGAAAAGCGATTTGGGATCGATCAGCGGTGTTATCGGCCCACAACCACCCCTGTAACCGTTCGCCATTCGTCGTCGTTGACCATGACGAGGTTTGTTGCCGTTCGCCGTCTATCACGAGTTCAACGCCACGCGGTAACGCAGCCTGTAATCGCAATGCCGCCGCGCCCGTCGCTACCAACTCAAAGCCCGCAATCCATGAGCCGTCGGGCTGGGGATGCCAAGTCAATTCGTTGGCCGTGACCCCAATTGGGCGCACTTCGCCTAACCACGCCCGTCGTTGAGGGGATGTTAGGGGCGGCACGACTGATGCCAGCGGCGGTAAATGGCGCAAGCGCGGGGTAGGCACATTGGGGGGGGTAAACGCACGTTTTGTAGGGCGGCTCCCCATTGTGATCGGTGCCGACGCCACCCATTGCCCCGCTTCGACAGTGAGCAGCCACAGCGACAGTCCGACCGCCACTAGATGTCTTGACATAAATATCAACCTCTTAAATCAAATCGCTACATCAAAAAGACGGTGCTAGACCGATGTCGTTACGCACGGCATTGTGCGGTGTTTAGGTTGAATTTCAGCGAATTAAACACATGGGTAAGCAAAAACGCGCTTGGCAACGACTTGATCCGCGCTGGGAACAGGAAATGGAAAAATACGACGGTCACGCCGTCCCGAGTCGGGAATACCTCGCAATTTATCTGGAAGCGCAGGGAGAACCCGTGACCTTTGCGGCGTTATGTCGCGTTTTCGAGTTGGAAGAGGATGAAATTGAACCCTTTGCGCGTCGATTAAAGGCAATGGAACGGGAAGGGCAACTCATTCGCAATCGCCGCGATGGTTACGGGATTGCGCGAAAAATGGACTTGATCGCAGGACGAGTGGTGGGGCATCCCGAGGGGCACGGCCTACTGGTTCCCGATGAAGGTGGGGACGCGATTGGCTTGAGTGCGCGGGAAATGCGATCCCTCATGCACGGGGATCGAGTGCTCGTTCGACCGGGAAGTCCCGATCATCGGGGCCGTCTTCAAGGCAACGTCGTCGAGGTGCTCGAACGCAATACGGAACGGCTTGTGGGACGGTTTCGGGTGGAACGCGGGATTGGTGTGGTGATTCCGGAAAATCGCCGTATCCCCCACGAAATTCTGATTCCCCCAGATGAACAACACGATGCACAGCATGGCCAGATCGTCATTGTCGAACTCATTACCTATCCCGACCAATTGAGTCGTCCGTTGGGCCGAATTGAAGAGATTTTGGGGGGGCACATGGCACCGGGCATGGAGATTAAAATAGCCATTGCGAGCCATAACATTCCGGATCGTTGGCCGTCTGTCGTGGAAAAAATGGCTGCGGCCCTGTCACCCGAAGTCTCCGAGGAGGCGAAGGCGGGGCGAGTTGATCTGCGTTCGTTGCCGCTGGTCACGATTGATGGCGAAACGGCTCGTGATTTTGATGATGCGGTGTATGCCCAACCTCGGGGCCAAAATTGGCGATTGATCGTCGCGATTGCCGATGTAGGGTTTTACGTTCCGCTCGGCACGCCCCTTGATGAAGAGGCCCAAAAGCGGGGTACCTCCGTGTATTTCCCCAATCAAGTGATTCCGATGTTGCCCGAGGCGCTGTCAAATGGGCTGTGTTCATTAAATCCACAGGTCGATCGACTGTGCTTGGCGTGTGATATGACTATTAATTCCGAGGGACGGATTATTCGTTCTAAATTCGTGGAAGCCGTCATGCACTCCCAGGCACGCTTGACTTACACCCAAATGGCGAAACTCGTGATCGACCGCGACGCGGATTTACGGCGCGAGTATGCCGCGTTGTTGCCACATTTGGACGCGCTGTACGGCCTCTATGTCGTGTTGCGACAGGCGCGTAAACAACGGGCCTCAATCGAGTTCGATAAGCAGGAAACCGAAATCCATTACGACGCCCAGCAGAAAATCGAGCGCATTGCCCCCGTTGAGCGAAACGAAGCGCACAAAATCATTGAGGAGTGCATGATTGCAGCGAATGTAGCGGCTGCACGGTTTTTGGAACGCCACAAAATGCCGGCGTTATATCGCGTCCACGACCGTCCAAATCCAGACAAGCTCACGAATTTGCGAGAATTTTTAGGGCAATTGGCGTTGGGACTGGGGGGGGGCGAAAAACCGACCGCTCAAGATTACGGACGCCTTATGCAGCAAACGCGGGATCGTCCCGATGCCCAGCTCATTCAAACGATGTTATTGCGGTCGATGATGCAGGCGATTTACAGCCCCAAAAATATCGGTCACTTCGGATTGGCGCTGGAGGCGTACGCGCATTTTACCAGCCCAATTCGGCGCTATCCGGATCTGTTGGTCCATCGAGCGATTCGACATGTGTCACGCGGGGGGACGGCGAAGGATTACCGTTATACCGCCGACAACATGGTGACTTTAGGCGAGCAGTGTTCGATGGCGGAACGGCGGGCCGATGAAGCGACGCGAGAGGTGGTGGAATGGCTGAAGTGCGAGTACATGATGGAGAAGGTTGGGCAGGTGTTTGAGGGACTGGTGACGAGTGTGACGTCGTTTGGATTGTTTGTTGAATTGAAAGCGATTTTTGTGAGTGGTCTGGTTCACGTAACGGCGTTGCCCAACGATTACTATCACTACGAAGCGGCGGGACAGCGTTTGCGTGGGGAACGGACGGGGCGCACCTTTGGTTTAGGTGAGCCAATGACCGTGAAAGTGGTGCGTGTGGACTTAGATCAGCGAAAAATCGACTTTGAACCCGTGGGGTTGCCAAGTCGGCGGTCGGTAGAAGCAGGCGATCATGGAGATTTTCCGCCCCCGAAGAAGAAAAAGCAGCGTTGGCGGTGAGGAGGTGGAGCCAGTGGAAAAATTGGAACCCCTAAAACGATGAAAACCGAGCTGACCTTTGGCATTCACGCGGTGACAGCGCTGTTGAAACAGCAGCCCGACCGCATTTTGGACGGTTGGGTTGATGCGGGGCGCCTTGATGAGCGGTTGCAGCCTCTTGTGACGGATCTCTTGGCGTTAGGGGTGCGATTGCAGCGGGTTAACGGTCAACAGCTCGATAAACTTGCGCAACAGGGGCGTCATCAAGGAATTGTGTTGCGTCATCGACCCCTGGCGGGGGTGGAACTCCCCGAGTTGCTTGAAAAATGTGCCGCACTCACCGAACCGCCGCTGCTGTTGGTATTAGACGGCGTACAGGATCCCCACAATTTAGGGGCATGTTTGCGGAATGCGGACGGCGCCGGCGTTCATGGGGTGATTGTGCCGCAGGATCGGGCGGTCGGTTTGACCCCTACAGTGCGCAAGGTGGCGAGTGGGGCGGCGGAACAGGTGCCGTTAGTGACGGTGCCGAATTTGGCGCGGGCACTGCGAAGTTTACAAGAACAGGGGTTATGGCTGATCGGAACGGCAGGAGAAACCGAAAAATCGTTATACGACAGCGATTTACGACGTGGTGTGGCGTTGATTTTAGGGGCGGAGGAGAAGGGAATGCGCCGATTGACCCGCGAACATTGTGATGAAGTGGTGCGCATTCCGCTTTACGGAACGGTGGAGAGTCTGAATGTGTCGGCGGCGAGTGCGGTAGTGCTATTCGAGGCGCGACGACAGCGGCAGACGAAGGAACGGAAAAATCAGTAGTCCCAAACCGATGAGGAAAAGTCTATCGGCCTGCTGCCGTCCCCATTCGGCGGCGATAGAGAGCACTCCGACACGGCGAGGGGCACCGAAAGCAAACCAGCTAAAATGAGAATTCGGACAGTGGTTTTCCGCGACGAGTCGAAATGAACCGGGATTAACGAGTCTCACCCACTGCCAACTTTCCCGAGGATCTCGTTCGACCTCGATGGGGATTTGGCGGTCATCTTGGGTGAGCAAAGACAGCTGTAAACAGGGCTGCGTTAGGTAACCCGCGATGGGAATTTCCATGAACGAAGCAGAAAGCGTGAGCCAATCGCTTTCCCAACGACCCGTGAGGTGATTGGGGGCGAGGCTCCCCCACACGGAGCCGATGAGGGGCGGGGTCGTTTCGTAAGCACCACCCAAAGTAAACCCAGTTCCCTGTCCAACGAGCGGGGGCGGAACCTGTATGGGAGCTACAAAATGTTGTGGCAAGAGCGGGTGTTGCAGGGCTGAAGCGAGGCGTTCGGCGCTTGGATAAGGAATGTGTAAATGGGGTTTGTTTTGCAGTACAGACAGATCTTGAGTCCTTAAAAACTCACTTGTGTACAAAAACTGGTAGGTATCATTTTGATACTTTCTTAGAAGATCTCTTTGTACTTCGGGTAACAAAAGAAGATTCCCCAAAGTCAACAGGGCAAGTCCCAAAGCGACTAAAACGTTTCCGTGAACCGACTTCCATTGCGCTAACACGAGAAGCGGAATCCATTGGGCCAATAACAGCAACTGGATGTAGCGTGAGGCAATGTACATATGAAACCCTTCGGCCCCCCGACCGTAAGCCAATGCGGCTAGTTGTAGAACACCCCAAATCCACAAACCTGCCAACAGTTGTTGATTAGTGTTTAGCGGTTGACGACGTGCGAGTTGACTAAGTAGCCAGATTAATGGGGGTAAATGCCAAATTATGCCGATAAATCCTGCATTAGAAGGCCAACTCATCAGTCGTTGGAGGGCGAGCAAGAGGGTGGTCAGCGAGGAGGCTTTCAGGGGGGCATGATGTTCGGGGGAGCTCGACATGAACGCCAACATGAGAGCTGCTAAGACACCATAAACCCCTAGCAGAACAGAAGTCTTAAAGCGCTCCTTGGGTGAGGATTCGGTCAAAATTTGATGGAATAGAATCGGTAAAATCGCGAGGACGACGAGGACGCCAGAGGCCAGTGAAAAATAGGCTGCCGTCGCGAAGAAACCCCCCCAGAAGAGATTTTGAAAGGTTAAGAAAAATAGTAGAGACCAGATGATGAGAAAGTAGAACTGCGATTGAAAGCCACCCAGGGTGTTTTCCCAGGCCAGTGGTAAAGCGAATGCAATAGCAAATAGGGGGATAAAAACGGGTTGTTCGCCTAGCAATTTTCGTTGGATGTGAAGGAAAATTCCCACCGCGGTTGCCAATAAAATGGCATTGGCCGACATCTGCAATAAGGGATCCCATAGCTGCTGATTGCCTTCAAATAACGCGAGGTTCCACAAGCGGGTCCAGAAAATCCGATGTTCGTTGTGAGGAGATAGCCAAATCGCCTCTTCTAATTGCCCATCGAGATACGGCATTAGAAAGTGAATGGCTTCTGAATCCCATTGATCCCAGTAAGGAATGATCGAACCGTATTCTGCAATTAACTTCCAGTGTGAGGCGGTAATCAGTAGGGTGGCCCCAATTATCAACACAGAATTAGGATTCAATATTTTCATAAGGGTGGCCCCAATTATCAACACAGAATTAGGATTCAATATTTTCATAGGCAGTGGACGGTTCTCGGAAAGAAATCCATTTATGTCCGAAATAGCTCGTGAAAATTGGCGACGCAATCCCGCATAAATGGGCAATTTCATAGCCATAATTGAGGTGTTTCAGCCCCCATTCGGCCAATAAATAACTCACGCCCAGGGTTTGGATTAAGGCAATCAGATTGATGAGCAGAAACCCTGAAAATTGACGTTTTGTTGTCAACGCGCTGTTTTTAAAAACAAAAAATTTGTTGAGCAAGAACGCCGTGATGAGGCCACACCAGAAGGCTAAGAACACGGCCCACATAAAATCCATCACCCAACTAAAGCCCAGACGAGAACCAAAATTCACGCCTGCGGCTATCGTGCTACACAAAACAAAACCGAGAAATTGTCGAGAAATCAATGAGATAATTCGCCTTGTGGACGGCTAAATAACGCTTCCAGTGCCACAATCGGATAGATCACTTCCCCTTCTGCAAAACACGAAAGCGTTACTGCATCCCAGCGTGGATCGGGCAGCTCGTGAACCTGTTGATCATCAGAAACTTCTGTACGCGATGGAATCTGATCCAGTGCAATCGCGCCGTGATGTACCTCATCCTCATCGCTGTACACCACCACCCCCAAAATCTCCACCTGTGAGCGTGCCGGTCGTCCTGTTAACCACGCCGCTACATCGAGCACAGGAAGCACCTGACCCTGCCAAATCGCCACAAAACGGCAGTAAGGGGGGGCATTGGGAATGGGGAGCAGGTTAGGATTCTGCAACAAGTGGATCATTTCCCGTTCGCCAATCGCAATTTGGCAATCAGAACTCAGCCGTAAACGCCACGCCACTGCACGATCAACTTCCGCGACTTCTGAAGACGGCGATTTGTCTGTCGTCGCGGAATCGGTCACCGATAAATCTTGTTCTAAATCTGGGTTACTCACGAGGGCTCCCGTAGTTTCGCGGTTTGTACAGCCAAATAATCCAGCAGTGCATCTGGGGAACAGACCCAATCGGCGTCTTCTTCGCGCATCGACAGGGCCGCAATAGGCATATCGGGCGTCGTCATGCAGGCGGGGAGCGTTTGGAAGTGGAGATCGCCAAACAACAAGTCAAGTCGGTCGCATAAGACCACCGCCTCCCGCTGCTCGCCCCGTATCTGCACAGCACAAGGGGCCTCGTATTGCGTTGCGATCTCAAAGTTCTCATCGAGCGCATAGATGGGGGTATCGGAGTGGGGTTCGAGGTCGATTTGTCGCACGGATTGCGTCGGTAATAACAAACGACGTCGCCCTAAAATGAGCGCACGAAAGAGTTCGCCCGGATGTTCACCTGCCGATAAATCGTAAGTCGCCATCACGCCGTCCCCTTCAACATTTCGAGGTGGTTCATCAATTCGGTCTCGCTGAACGGCTTCGTCAGATACACGCTCACGCCGACCGCTTCCGCTTCCGCTTTGTGCTTACTGGTGGAGCGCGAAGTGATCATCACAATCGGAACGTTCTGAAAGCCTTCTCGATTGCGTACATGAGAAGTGAGTTCGAGGCCATTCATTCGGGGCATCTCCATATCGACGAGCAACATGTCCATTGGCGTTTTATCGAGTACGCCCACCGCCTCCAAACCGTCCCGCGCCTCGTGAACCTCAAAGCCTGCGTCCGCGACAAATTGCGCCAAGCTCCGTCGAGCACTCAACGAATCATCTACCACTAAGGCGCGTCGCCGCCGTATTCGTTGACGCGGTTGCATTTGTTCGGCTGCCCGTTGCGGCGCTCTTAACAGTTCTGGCAAATCGATCACAGCACTGACGCTTCCGTCCCCAAGGATGGTTGCCCCCAACACCCCGGGAACCTGCGGTACATAAGGGCCTAAGGGCTTCACAACTAGGTCGCGGGCCTCGCGAATGGGGCCAACAGCGACAATCTGACCTGCCCCTGTATCGTCCCGAATTAACAATAAGGTGGGTAACTTGGTTTCTTCTTGGTCAAACGGAACCCCTAGCAATTTCTCTAGGCGGTGTAACGGACAACGTTCCTTTTCCATCTGATAGTAATCTGATCCGAGGTTCTCGATTTCGGGGTACAGAATCTGTTCAATGCCGCGGTCTGCTAGGGCAAAAAGTTGGTCTCCCGCTTCCACTAACAAGGCGTGCGTCGAAATCAACGATACGGGTAGGCGTAACTCAAAGGTCGTGCCGTGGAACCGTTCTGAATGGACTAACAAGCTGCCCTTCAGCGACAAAACCTGTTGATAAACCACATCCATACCAATGCCTCGTCCAGAAACTTGGGTGGTTTCAGATTTTGTAGAGAAGCCCGGTTGCAAAATCAGACGGTCGAGCATTTCCTCGGTTAACACCTGATCGGGTTGCACCAAACCGCGATTTTCGGCCAGCTTGCGAATAGCCTCGCGATTTAACCCACCGCCATCATCCCGACAACGCACCACAATGCTATTGCCTTCCCGACTGAACCCCAGCTCAATGCGGCCTTCAGGAGGTTTACCGCGTTCGATGCGCAGGGGCGCGGGTTCGACCCCGTGGTCAATCGCATTGCGCAACATGTGCATCAGCGGATCGACAAGATTGGTCAACACATCGCTATCGACCAGCGTGTGATCGCCGCGCACGACGAGTTCCACTTCTTTATCCACCAGTCGGCAAGTTTGACGTACTGCCCGTTGCAGACGAGGGACCACGGTTTTCACCTGCACCATTCGGGTACGCAAAGTGGTTTCTTGACTATCGCGGTGTAACTGAATTTGATCGTTGAGCAGTGTTTCCAGCGCAACAAATTGACGGTCTACGTTCTCATCAAAGGTTTGCGCGTCGTCGGCAAGCTCCACAATCCGTCGGCTTACCGTGTGCAGTTCGTTGTACTGGTCAAATTCGAGGGGATCAAAGTCCTGTCCCGCCGCCCGCGACAACGGGGAAAGTACACCGCGAACATCGACAAGTTGTTCCAATTCAGCCGCTAACTGTTTTAGCAACCGCGTTTGAGCGCGAATAGCCTGGGCTTGCTCGCGAATCGTAGTGATCCTCGACTCGATTTGGCCCGTCAAAATAATCGACTCTCCCACCTGTCGCAGCATCTCATCGACCAAGTTCGCCGGGACGCGCAGCGTGGGGAGGGTGTCGGAGACGTTGGTCGTCGGTTCGGGTTCGGCCATCGCCGCAGCAGTTTCGACTTTTACACGTTGAATGGGTGGCAGGGTCGCAAGACTTTCAACGCCTTCTTGGTCGATGCGGTTTGCCCAGTCCAGCACATTCTGCAACACGCTTAAGGATTGGTTGGGCACGGGGCCTTGTCCCAAAAGCGATTCTGTCATGGCCTCCAGACAGTCTGAAGCCTCGACAATAGTTTCTGCTAATGGGCCAGGAGGAAGCTCATTGGATTTGGCGAGGGCCTCAAAAATGTCTTCCAGATGGTGCGTGAGATTCGCAATTCCCTTGACACCAACCGTATTTGCGGCCCCTTTCACGGTGTGCGCAATCCGTTGAGCCGCCGCAACATCAGCCACATTCCCCTGTCCACGCACGAGTTTTTGTACCGCCGCTGCAAACTGGCCCATCTGGTTGGGAAGCTCTTGTAAAAGGCTTTCCAGAAGATCGGGATTGACATCTTCGGGAATGGTCAAAGCGACATCGGCAGGGGTAGCTTCACGAACACGTGCTTCGACTTCTGGAAGTTCTAAAGCAGGCTTCTGATTGAGCGACTCAAACAGTTGCGTAATCGTTTCGGCATCGGGGGGGACAGGCCAAAAGGGTTGTTGCAGATAATCGACTAACCCCTGACTCGTGGATTTATTGAAGTGTTCCAGATAATCCAACACCAGAGGTGGCCAATGGGCGAGGGCGCAGATGGCGTCATCATTTTCTACGTTAAGGGCGTAAAGTTGATGGCAAAGCTGCTCGCCAAATGTCTGTAGTCCCATCAGATTTAGGCTGGCGACGGCTTCTGCAAAACGACCTACCGCTTCGGTGTATTCGCCTAAGGGAGAAGTTCTTTCGGTGGCAGCGAGATTGGCCAATTCTTCCGCTTGTTCGGCGAGGTCGATCATTTCGGCTTGCAGAATCGCCATCAACTCTTCATTCAGAACTGTTGAGGCGTCTTCTTCGTCTGCTACAGCGTCATCGTGCCCCTGATTGTCCGAAGGAACTTCAGATAATGAATCTTCGTGCCCATCGGGATAGGGGTCAGTGAGAGCGAGCACCTCTGGAACATCAAAAATCGCTTCTTCGTTGACCGAGCGATTGCGGGCACGCCCGACAAACTCCGAAACAACTTCATGGGGTTCTGGAGTTTTTTGGGGGAGAGACGGTGCAGTCGGCGTTTCGGCTTCGGCGATGGGGGGATCCTGTGTCGCAATCGGGCCTTCAAGCCATGCAAATAATTCGTTGATCACGTCGTCGTCGTCGGGCGCTTCTGCGTATCCCATGAGCAACATCGGGCCATTTTGCAACCAAGCGACCGTCGGTTCATCGGCGCTTAATTCATCAAACCGCCCGTATAGATCTTCACAAATTGCGGCCAACCCGCCGTGATCAATCTGAAGTGCCCACTTCCCGATTTCTCCAACTTGAGACTGATACGCCTGCAACCACGCGATGTTGGCTTGTTCTTCCCCCGTCATCGCCACGTCCATCAGCACGGCAATGGCCTCACCAAGTTGTGCCGCAGCATCTTCATCTGCACTGGATTCGGGAGAAAAGTTCTGTTCGGGCAATGGAGACAGCGAATCGTGAGCCACGAGATCGGGTACAATTTCTTCTGAAATTTCATCTGCACAAGGTTTAGGAGATAGCTCGTCTTCTAAACAGAAATTCAAATTGGTGACGACCGTGGAGTCGGTTTCATCTACATCTTCTTCACCCACTTGCGGTTCATCTGAACTAGATGCTGTGTCCTCCTTACCGAGGTCAAAATCCATTTCAGGCAGCGGTACCGAAGAGAGATCTGAAGGCGTGAAGTGTTCCAGGCTGCTTTCTGAAGAGAACGAAGGCAGTTCGGCTAACGACCAAACGGGCGAAGCTAACCATGCCTGTTGTTCTTCTATGATCGAGAGGTCGTCGGGATCGCTTAAAACGCCCATTGCCACCGCCGGCCAGTTCTCCAACATGAGCCATTGTTCTTCGTTATGTTCGTCAAACTGGGCCAGTCGCTGAGTGGTTTCGCGACATAAAGCCGTCAAAGCGGGAAATTCAGGGTCGGCGGCCACAGCCAGTTGTTGCACCGCCTCGTGGTACGCCGCTAACCCCACACCACGAGTGGTGGGGTCAGCCAAAGTGGTAAAGGTCATGTCCACCAGCGCGGCTAAGCGGCTTTCTAACTCGACTAAGGTCGCCATCGGAGATTAAGCCGCCTGATGAGCTGTTGTGGGACGCAAACTGGTTTCGTCGTTGTCCGACGCGGGGAGATGGAACACCCGAACCGATGCGAGTAATTCTTGGGAATAACGCACCAAACTGTCGGTTTGTTGGGTCTGTTCCTGGAGCTGATGGCTGGTTTGACGCGTGGATTCGCGAATGGCATCTGCCCGTTCTCGCAAGCCTTGTGACACCACCGCCTGTTCTTGAGACCGCGTTGCAATCTGGCGCACCGCCGCTACGAGATCCGCCGTTGACCGTTCGGTTGACAGCATCTGTTGACCAGCCTGTTCTGCTAAACGCGAACCTTCTACTACCTGGGCAATGGTGTTGTTCATGGTATCGAGGGCTTCCGCAGTTTCGGCCTGAATCGTGCTCACGAGGGTCGTAATTTGCGCCGTCGCGTTACGGGCCTGTTCTGCAAGCCGTTGAACCTCGTTTGCCACCACCGCGAATCCGCGACCCGCTTCACCTGCTGAGGCGGCGTGCATACTCGCGTTTAACGCAAGAATCTGGGTTCGTTCCGCAATGGAGTTAATCAAGTTCACCACACCGCTAATCTCTTGTGACCGTTCGCCAAGGCGCTTAATCCGTTTTTCAGTTTCGCGAATGGTATCGCGCGTCGCGTTAATCCCCGCCACGGTGTCATTCACAGTGTCTTGCGCATCGCGAGTGGTGTTAATCGTCCGTTCTGCGGCGATGTTGCATTCGGCAGCTAACTGCGCAATCCGCTGCATAACCTCTGCCGCGCGGTTGAGTTCGGCAGCGGTTTCTTCTACCTGACGACGTTCCTCATCGGCCACCGCAATCACCGTATCCGACTGACTTTTAACCTTATCTGAGGCTTGGGCGACTTGTTCAGAAATCAGGTTCACCCCTGATAGCACGCGAGCGGTCTCGTTGGTGAGCAAGTTCAACGCGTCGGCAACAGGGCCGGTCACATCTTCGGTAACGGGCACGCGCACCGTTAGATCTTTCTGCGATAACTGATACACCGCTTGCAGAAGCGAAATAATCGAGTTGTTGAGGACTTCGTTTTCCCGTTGTGCATCGGCTAGCGAACCCACGCGATCTTGTAACAATTGGTCGAGGGCTTGGGCGAGCTGGCCTAACTCGTCGCGGGTCGCTAAACGGGTTCGCACTTCATAATTTCCATCCGCAACCTGTTGCACGGTGTTTGCAATTAAGCTGATGGGGCGCGAAATCGAGTTGCGAATCACAATCCCCAGGAAAATGGCAACGATGGCACCGATTGCCGCCACCAGGTCGCTGACGAGGATGAATTGTTGACTTGCAATGCGCGAGGCATCGAGGAGCTGACCGGCGACAAACTGTTCACGTGCGAGCTTCCCCTCAAAATTTTCATAGTAGGGCAGCAAAAAAGCGTCGAGATCGTTGTTAATAAACAGCTCTAAGTTACGGCGTTCCCGTTGAACGAACAGGGTTTCGAGCTGATCCGCCGCCCGTCGAACTTCCAAAATGGCATAATTGAATAAGTCGGCTGTGTATTCCTGCTCAATCGGGGACAAGGTGGAGAGGTAATTATTCCAGGCTGCATCAAATTTGCGTAGCCCTTCAGATAAACGGCGCTGCGCTACTTCCCAAGTGATGAGGCCGCGATACATATCGAGGGCAGAGTCCTCGATTTCATTGCGCACGACGCCCAATAGCCCTTGTTCAATCGTGAGATACCTGTTTAAGCCGCGTTCGTAAACTTCGACGGTTTTTAAACTCGTGGTGAGCGCCAAATAACCCGTAATCGCGACGGCGGCGAGTACGGTAACCTGAATGAAAATGAGGAGTGAAAGTCGAGCGGTAATTTTCATAGACTGCCTCGCAAATAGTTTTCGCTGATGCGCATCATCAATACGCCAATGGTTTGATTATCGCGGTTGCGGTCGCGTACGGGGACAGCGATGACAGCTTCACCGGTAGATACGCCGTCTGCTGCTGTAAAAGTCCCTATAAAATTGTTACCAACGCCTTCTCTGAAGGCCTGTTGCCAAGGGAGATCGTTGGAAAAATCATAGTTGGGCGAGCTTGGAACCGCAGCGACCAGCGCACCTCGATGGTCGATGAGCACGGCATGAACGTAGGCATCATTTGCGTCAAGGAAGCGCCGTAATAAGCGGGCAGCGGGGTTGATTTGGAGGCTGCGCTTAAAGGGATCAAATGCCCCACTGTTCACCCAAGCCGTTTCCCGCTGTTGAAGGAGTTCATTGGAAATATCTTGAGCAGCCTGTTCGTTAATTGCTGCAACTAAGCTAGGTGTGAACCCTAAGGTTTCAACGACGGCGACTTTGGGCGTGAGACGGGTATGTAATGCGGTATCTTGGGTCGGGGATTGCGCTGAACTCGGGGTCATCCACAGCCCAGCCAGTAACCCGATAAGTGGGAAAAGAGACCGAGAAGCGAGGGAAGTCGTGTGAAACAAGGGGCGTAACCTCATCAAGCAGAAGAATGAACCGATGTGATGTCTTGGAGATCGCGAAAATAGCGTCGGTGTGAGAACTCTAACCAAACTTTGCCATTTTCATCGAGTAGCGCTTGGCGAACCGACGATTTCAAAAGGTCGGGAAGGGGGGGGAAACTTTCGAGCGCTTTTTGCAGTTTCACCGCGACAGGGAAATCATCCACATAAATTCCCACCGCCTGCTCTCCACGCTCCATTACCAGAGTTCGCGGACGACGGGGACGCGGTTGCTGAACGGTATTGTAGAGGTCGAGGAGCGGTAAAATGGTGCCCCGTAAGTTGAATAACCCCACGAGCCAGTTCGCGGCATGAGGTAGGGGATAGATTTGCCCCGGTTCGATGATCTCACTCACGGTATCGGCGTCGATCAGCAGATTGAGGGAACCCAAGGAAAATCCGTAACGCAACTGCGCTAACGGCGCTGCCCCCAATGTTATGGCAACCTGTGGCGCAAAGCGTCGTAAGGCCGCGGTTGGCGTTAGGCGCTGCATAAAGCGTTAACCAAAAGCCTTGAGTTGGTCGATGATGGCGTCGGGCTGGTAGGGCTTGGTGACATACGCCTTGCCTCCCTGCATTTTGGCCCACAGCACATCGGCTTTTTGACTTTTGCTGGAGACGAATACCACGGGGATATCTTTGGTTGACGGATCGCTCGCCAGTAAACGACAGGCTTGGTAGCCATCCATATCCGGCATCACGATGTCCATAAAAATGAGATCGGGATGGACTTCCTTGGCTTTTTCGCAGGCATCTTTGCCGTTAGTGGCGCTGGTGACCTGGCAACCTGCCTCGATCAAAATATTTTTGATATTGGTCAGTTCTGCGGGCGAGTCGTCCACAACTAAAACTTTTTCAATGGGCATAAAGAATGTCCTCGTAAGGGGTTGTAAGGTTAGGATTTAGGCATGGCCCAGATATTTTTTGACGGCTTTGCGAAATGCTTCTTGATCGACGGGTTTTGTGAGATAGGTGTCGCAACCCGCCATGGTTCCTCGAATACGGTCAAAAGTGCCCGATTTACCCGTCAACATGATGACGGGCGTGTCTTTAGCGAGTTTGTTGCGCTTGATGGATTTACACACTTTGTATCCATCTACCCCCGGCAGCATGACATCTAAGAAAATGAGGTCATAAGTTGACTGCTCAACACGTACCAAGGCTTCTTCACCCGTTTCCGCAAACTCAGCGCCGATGGACAAGAGACTGAGTTCTAAAGAGATTTGCTTGCGCACAGAGGGACTGTCATCAATTACCAGTGCCCGAAACATCTTGGTTGATGCCGCGTTAGCCGTACTGATGACGGATTGGGCTTTCTCGTGCAGCGCGGCGATCTCGTGTTCATCGACGACGGCACTGTCGGCATCGCTAATGAGGCGTTTGCTGCCGCCATCGAGTTCCTGAATCGCCAGTTTGTCCAACACGGTGAGTACCCGCGTCGCGACAAAAGGTCGGTGAACGGAGTAGCGATGTTTTGCATCGGGCGTGTCTTTACTCACCATGACATAAGGGATCGCCGCATGGTCGCGGTGTTGCCCCCGAAAGGTGCGCCAGGATGCAATCGCCGCCGGGTTATCTGCATCGACCAACAGCACATCTGCTTCAGTGCTTGGGGCAATGTCGCGCAACTCGTAAGTGCGGGGCCGATGTTGCGATAACTTGAAAATGTTTTTGAGTGCCCGTTGTTCGGGGTCAGGAATCCCCACAGACACCACTGCAAAGATTTTTTTCTCGCTCATCGACAGTTACTCGCTGTTGGGAGGCCGAAAGACAAAATAGGAGCCGAAAAAATCATGCCAATGAACCATAAACGCCTATGCAATTTCGGAACAGTCATCAGTATAGGGCTTTCCCCCATCCCACAAAGCAATCTTAATTTTGAGAACAAGTGACGATCCATATGGATTTAACAAGTGAGTTAACGACGACATTGACCCTCAGAGACATCGCAGCGAAAGGGGAAGCCGTAAGGCGATTGTGGCAGCTCCGCGAGGGATTGACACCGCCAACGGCAGATTTTTGCCCACCAGTACATTCACCTGGCTACCCACCAGCGTTGCGATTATTGCCACCTGCACAGGTTCCCCAACGCAATCTCAATACACTAAAAGGTCGTGTGGGACTACTACACGCCATCGCGCACATCGAATTTAATGCCATTCATCTTGCGTTGGACGCGGTGTATCGCTTTGGTGGAATGCCGCGCACCTTTTACCAAGATTGGTTACAAGTTGCGTTAGAAGAAATGCGCCATTTTGAAATGCTCCGCCAACGATTGCAGGATTTAGGGGCAGATTACGGCGATTTGCCCGCCCACAACGGCTTGTGGGAGGCAGCCGAAAAGACCGCTCATGATGTTCTCGTGCGAATGGCGTTAGTGCCCCGAGTGTTGGAGGCGCGGGGATTGGATGTAACGCCAGGGATGATTGCGCGGTTGGAAAAGGTCGGCGATCTGGAAACGGTTGCGGTGCTCAACATTATTTTGCGAGAAGAAATTGGGCATGTCGCTATTGGATCGCGTTGGTTTCATTACCTTTGTGCCCAGCGTCAATGTGAACCGTTTAGTACTTTCCGACGATTACTCCGAGAATACCGTATGCAGGTGCGTCCCCCGCTCAACGAAGCCGCTCGGCTACAAAGTGGTTTCACTACCGAGGAGCTCAGTGCATTACTCGCCATGTCTCTTCCAGAACCGTCGTCATGACACCTGAAACCGTTTTGACCCTCGGTCAACAAACCATTGAAACCGCTGCTTTGTTGAGTGCTCCCCTGTTGTTGACCGCATTAGTGGTAGGGGTGGTCATTGGATTATTTCAGGCCGCCAGCCAAATCAACGAAATGACGTTGAGTTTTGTTCCCAAACTGCTTGCGATGGCCTTGGTTCTCATGTTCACGGGGGCGTGGATGTTGACTTTGCTCGTCGATTTTACGCGTCGGTTGTTTACGCAAATCCCCCTCCTCATCGGTTAGCCATGACAGCCTGTTCGCGACCCTCTCGCCAACTGGCCCGTCAACTGGCTAAAACGGGTTACTGTTCTCGTCGCCAAGCTGAAGCGTTGGTTGTTGCGGGACGGGTTGCGGTGAACGGTCAAATTTGGCGTCATCCCGAACGAGAAGTGCCTCCCAACGCCCGTTTAACCGTCGATGGTCAAGGGGTGGACATCGCCGAAAGCCTTTATCTCATGCTCAACAAACCCCGTGGCTTGGTCACGACGCGACAAGATGAACAGGGCCGCGACACGGTGTATCAGTGTTTTGGGGACGCATTTTTATCGCAACATCCCTGGATTGCGCCGGTCGGTCGTCTCGACAAGGCCAGTGAAGGCTTATTGTTGTTCACCAACGATTCTCGGTGGGCGGCTCAGCTACTCGATCCGCGTCGCCATTGCAACAAGGTGTATTGCGTGCAAACCCTGCCGCCACCAACCCCCATACAATTGCAACAGTGTTTACAGGGCGTCAGCGTAGACGGCGAAATTTTTGCGTGCAAAGCCATTCGGTTAGTTCGCCAAAATTTACGTACTGCGTGGGTAGAAATCACGCTCGATGAAGGGAAAAACCGCCATATTCGTCGAATGTTGAGCGCAGTAGGCTTGACGACAGAGCGGTTAATTCGTACCCAAATCGGTGACCTTGTGCTCGGCAACTTGGCAAAAGGGCAATACCGATTTCTGACGGTTGCTGAACAACAACAGCTCATCGGTTGACATCCGCCTCGCCCTAAAGAACGGGGCTTGTCGCACACTTCGATCAGTGAACTAGATGGTGGGAAGACAGGCCGCCTACTGAGAAAATTGCCCCATTCCATCCTATAATCCCCGACTTTTCGCCCTCAACGGGCCGCTGTTCTCCGAGGAGATTACTCATGCCAACGCGCCGCGAATGCGCAAATGCCCTCCGTGCCCTCGCCATGGATGCCGTCCAACACGCTAACTCGGGTCATCCCGGGGCGCCCATGGGAATGGCCGACTTTGCCGAAGTGCTATGGAACAGCTTTTTATCCCATAGCCCTGCTAACCCTCGGTGGTTTAATCGAGATCGCGTGGTGCTCTCGAACGGCCATGCGTCGATGTTAATTTATGGGTTACTGCATTTGAGCGGCTACGATCTGCCCATTGAACAGCTCAAAAATTTCCGCCAGCTTCACAGCCAAACGCCCGGGCATCCTGAATTCGGAGAAACGCCCGGGGTGGAAACGACAACTGGCCCGCTTGGACAGGGGATTGCCAACGGGGTGGGATTTGCCCTCGCCGAACAACTATTGGCAGCGCGTTACAATCGGCCCAACTTTCCCGTTATCGACCACTTCACTTATGTCATGGCTGGCGACGGGTGCTTGATGGAAGGTATTAGCCACGAAGCCTGTTCGTTAGCGGGGACGTTGGGGTTGGGCAAACTCATCGTGTTGTATGACGACAATGGCATTTCGATTGATGGCGCGGTCGAAAACTGGTTTGCCGACGACACCCGTCATCGTTTTATGGCCTATCGGTGGCAAGTCATTGGCCCTATCGACGGTCATGATGCCGAGGCAGTGTACCAGGCGCTCAACGACGCCCAGGCCGATATCCACCGTCCAACCCTCATTATCTGCAAAACGAAAATTGGGTATGGCGCACCCAATAAGGCGGGGACTGCCGATACCCACGGGGCACCGCTAGGGGTCGCTGAAATTGAGGCCACCCGTGAACAGTTGCCCTGGCCGTATCCCCCGTTTGAGATTCCAGAAGCGATTTACACCGCTTGGGACGCCATCACACAAGGGATACAGCGCGAGCAGGAGTGGGATCGGCTGATGATGGCCTATCGCGAGCAGTACCCTGAACAGGCCGAAGAATTGCGCCGTCGGATTCAGGATCATTGTCCCCCCGATTTGGCTGCGATTTTCGGTCAACTGGCCCAACAGTGGTTAACGACGCCGCCAAAATTAGCGAGTCGCGTGGCATCGCAGAAGGTGCTGGAACACATCGGTCCCCATTTACCCGAACTGTTTGGGGGGTCAGCAGATTTGAGTGGATCCAACGGAACCCTATGGAAGGGATGTCCCGTCGTGACGCCCAAACAGAAGGATGGCCAGTATCTTTCGTACGGAGTAAGGGAATTTGCGATGGCCGCTATCCAAAATGCCCTCGCATTACACGGAGGATTTATCCCTTATGGGGGGACATTCCTCGTATTTTCCGACTATGCCCGCAACGCCATTCGGCTGAGTGCGTTGATGAAGTGCCGTAGCTTATTCGTATTGACCCACGACTCGATTGCGCTTGGGGAGGATGGCCCAACTCACCAACCCATCGAGCACCTTTGGAGCCTGCGGTTGATCCCCCATCTGCGGGTATGGCGACCGGCCGATGCGCTGGAGACGCTAGTGGCTTGGCAACAGGCGATTGCGTATGACGGCCCGAGTTGTCTCGTACTGACCCGCCAAAATCTCGCACCATTGCCTCACGATGACACCCATTTGGAAGGGGCGGCTAAGGGCGGTTATATCGTCGCGGAATTAGGCGAGGGTGAATCGTTGGAGGGGATATTTATCGCTACCGGATCGGAAGTCGGTTTAGCGTTGCAGGCCGCTCAACACCTCGCGGCGCAGGGCAAACGGCTACGGGTGGTGTCGTTACCTTGCGTCGATGCGTTTGAGGAACAGGTGGCGAGTTACCGTGATGCGGTGTTGCCACCTACCGTGACGCGCCGTGTGGTGGTTGAGGCGGGGGTGACGCGACCCTGGGGCACTTATGCCGGATTACAAGGCAGCGTCGTGGGAATCGATCGGTTTGGCGCATCGGCACCCGGTGGCGAACTTATGATCCATTTTGGCTTGACTTCTGATGCCGTCGCACAAGCGATGGAAAAACAATTCTAATTTGATGTCCTATCTTCATAAATCTTTCGACTAACCCAGGGGGACATCACATGGCGATAAACATTGCAATTAACGGTTACGGACGGATCGGTCGCAACATTCTCCGTGCGCTATACGAAGCGAACCGCCAATCGCACCTGTGCATCAAAGCAATCAACGACTTAGGCGATGCCCACACTAATGCCCATCTCACCAAGTACGATACGGTTCACGGGCGGTTTAAGGGCGAGGTGGCGGTGGACGCCGATGCACTCGTCGTCAATGGGGATCGCATTCGGGTGTTTGCCGAAAAGGATCCCGCGATGATTCCGTGGGGAGAATGTGGTGTCGATGTGGTGCTCGAATGTACCGGCAAGTTCACCAGCAAAGCGAACGCATCCGCCCATCTCGCAGGGGGGGCGAAAAAGGTGATTATTTCGGCGCCGGGCGAAAAAGATGTGGATGCAACGGTGGTGTTTGGGGTGAACCACGCGATTCTGAAGTCTGAACACACGGTGATTTCCAACGCCTCCTGTACGACCAACTGTTTAGCGCCTTTAGTGAAGCCTTTACACGACGAAATTGGCGTGATTTCGGGGCTGATGACCACCATTCACGCCTATACCAACGACCAAGTGCTCACCGACGTTTATCACAAGGATTTGCGACGGGCGCGGTCGGCCACGCAGTCTATGATCCCCACGAAAACAGGCGCGGCGGCGGCGGTGGGTTTAGTGCTGCCAGAATTGAATGGCAAGCTCGACGGCTTTGCGATGCGCGTGCCGACTATCAACGTATCGGTCGTGGATTTGACCTTCATGGCGGCTCGCGAAACTTCAAAAGACGAGATTAATGCCATTTTGAAAGCCGCCGCCCACGGGCCATTGAAAGGGGTGTTGGCTTACACCGATGAACCGTTGGTTTCGATGGATTTTAATCACGATCCGCATTCGAGCATTTACGACGCTTCACAAACCAAAGTCATGGGACAGTTAGTAAAGGTGTTGGCCTGGTACGACAACGAATGGGGGTTTTCCAACCGTATGTTGGATGTCGCCGAAGCGCTCATGCAGGCGTAAATTTTACTTTCCCATTAGGGGGTTGCTATGGAGTTTCGCAAAATAGTCGATGTGGATTTGACCCATAAACGGGTGCTCATTCGCCAAGATTTGAATGTCCCTGTGAAGAACGGTCAGGTGACGAATATGGCGCGGTTACGGGCCAGTTTGCCGACACTGCGTTACGCCCTCGAAGCCAAAGCGCGTGTGATGGTGATGTCCCATCTGGGGCGTCCCAAGGAGGGTGAGTTTGATGAGGAAGCGTCTTTGGCCCCGGTGGCGGCGGCGTTGTCCGACTTGTTGGGATTAGAGGTCACCCTCGTGCGCGATTGGATTGACGGGGTAGCGGTTGAACCGGGCCAATTGGTGTTGTGTGAGAACGTTCGTTTTCTGAAGGGGGAAGGTAAGGACGTCCCAGCCTTGGCGAAGAAAATGGCGGCGTTATGCGATGTGTTTGTGATGGATGCGTTCGGTACTGCGCACCGTGCTCAAGCCTCGACCCATGGCGTAGGTCGTTACGCACCGGTTGCCTGTGCGGGACTGTTGCTGACGGCTGAACTCGATGCGCTTGCGGAGGCCTTGGAATGTCCACACCCCCCCGTCGTTGCGATTGTCGGGGGCGCGAAGGTATCGACCAAAATTACCGTCATCGAAAATCTGCTGCCCAAAATCGACCAACTCATCGTCGGTGGTGGGATTGCCAATACTTT
Source organism: uncultured Candidatus Competibacteraceae bacterium (assembly GCA_964613675.1). GTDB lineage: Bacteria > Pseudomonadota > Gammaproteobacteria > Competibacterales > Competibacteraceae > DAIUCA01. The sequence continues at coordinate 13,803 of CAZTIH010000010.1, read as the reverse complement.
TTTGGCGGCGGCGGGCTACTCCGTGGGAATTTCGCTGTACGAAGAAGACTTTATCGAGACGGCAAAACAAATCATTGCGCGGGCGGCAGCGTTGGGCAAATCGTTGCCGTTACCCGTGGATGTGGTGGTGGCGCGGGAATGTTCGGCGGATGCCCCCGTGACCCTCAAAGCGATTGAAGAAGTCGCCGACGAAGACATGATTCTCGATGTCGGGCCAAAAACAGCGGCATTATTTGCGGCGGAGATGGCGAAAGCGGGCACGATTGTGTGGAACGGGCCCCTTGGCGTATTTGAGCTGGAGCCTTTTTCAAAAGGCACTGAAACGCTGGCGTTAGCGATAGCGGAAAGTCCGGCTTTTTCGTTAGCTGGGGGAGGGGAAACACTTGAAGCTATCGACAAGTACGGTATCGAGAACCGTTTGTCGTACATCTCAACAGGGGGCGGCGCACTGATGGAGTTTCTGGAAGGCAAGACATTACCAGCGGTCGCAATGCTGCAAGACCGAGCACTCGACTAATAATTGATACGAGAGGATGGGGCGAAAGGCCCCATTTATTTATGCACTGTACGGTTTACAAAAGTCGAAAACTCTTTGATGCCTATATTTATTTGGCACAGCGCGATCAATTTTCGGTACTCCCCAAGCCGTTGCGCGAAAAGTTGGGTACGTTGTTGCCCGTGATGGATCTCGTGCTTCATCCACAACGACCTCTAGCCCTTGCAGATAATCGGAAGGTGCTACGGCAACTTCTGTTAACGGGGTTCTATTTGCAATTACCGCCGAACGACCCCAATCGACGTCCATGATTTTTCCTCCATACAAGGGTGGTTAAAATGACAGTAAATAATTTATTTACGTTGCTATTTTTAATGTTTTTAGTGCTGGCAACTTTAATTGTGGAAGCCCGCGTAAAACTTTCGGCGTTACCCCAACGCGAACGGGTCGTGATTCAATTGCAGCATCCCAACTTTGCCGTGGTTGAAGAAGAGCGCTTAATTCCCTTGTTAGCAGGCAAAAATGCCGTGGATTTTGCGTGGGGCAATAGTGGTATTGACCAGTCGCATTTTCTATTTCGATTACTCGATAAAAATTATCCCGCAAACATTATTGCGGTCAGTTTTCCCCCCAACGAAAATGCCTTGGTTTGGTCGGTAGGGGCCGAACGAGCAGGCTCAATACCGATACGAATCAGTTATTTAATGCCAAGTCTGCAACGGGAGTTTCATTATCGAGCTACCGCAAATCCCAATGAAACAGCATTATCATTAACTGCCTATTTGCGCCTCTTTAATCGTTCGACGGAGGGGTTTACTGAGGCCGAAATTAATGCAGGGTTCGGTCATTCGGTTGCCCGCCCCATTGAGCAAGGCGAAACCCGTGAATTTACCCTCGTTCAATTCGACGAATTACCCATCACAAAACGCTATTTAGCCGACGCTGTTAAAATCGGTTATTTGGATCGCGCAAAAGACCAATTAACAATTCCGATGCGTTACGAATTACGCCACGAAAATCTCGGTGACGCCATTCTGCCCCCTGGCAAGGTGAGGATTTTTCTACAAGATCCTCAGAATACAACCGCTTTCATTGGAGAAGATCGAACTGCAGCAGTCCCTCCAGGCGATTTCCTCAATCTGCGACTCGGGTTAGCTCAGGATGTCGTGGTGAAACGACGAATTTTGTCGCGGGAAAATCGCATCATTGTTGGGCCACTCGCCAATTTAGAAGCCATCGTCGGGTATGAGATCGAGAATTTTAAGACCACGCCCATCGAATTGACGATTACCGAGCATCTGAAACCTTTGCGTGCCGAATTGGGAAGTTATTCGGGTTTAGAGCCGAGTGTGTCCCTTGGAAACCAGACCACCCTCGGGACTCCCGATCCGTTGCAGAGCGATTTTGAGACCTTGACTTTCCGCGTCACGGTGCCACCCAAAGCCACCGACGATCCCCCTGTGCTTCACAAGGTTCATCTGATCTTCCAACAAGAATGGTAAAATTATGAGACAAATTGTTGATTTTTCACTTGTTTTAGCCATTACCTTCGGGTCGGGAATACTGATGGCGCAACAGGTGGATTTTGCGACCGTTCCTCCACGAGAGGGGGTACAACTGACCATTTACAACAGCGATGACTTAACCCTCGTCCGCGACATTAGAACTATTGGATTGAATCAAGGGGTGAATCTATTGCAGTTTTCGTGGGCGAATACGTTAATCGACCCGACTTCGGTACAGCTCCAATTCGCCGATGACACAGGCTTGCAGATTCTCGATACCCGCTTTCCCCACAACAAGACCCAATCGTTAACTTGGCGCGTCGAAAGCGACCAACCCCGTACGGTTCAAAGCGAAATTAGTTATTTTACATCGGGAATTTCGTGGGCAGCGGAATATACCGCCGTGGCGAATGCCGATGAAACGGCCATCAACATCGAGAGTTTTATTCGGATTACGAATAAATCGGGCGAAGAATACGAAAATGCGCAGGTGCGGGTGGTGGTGGGCAAAATCAATTTGCTGGACAACATCGCCGAGTTAGCCCGACGAGGGTTAGTTGCTCCTTCGACTTCTCCGGAAGAATTGCCCCGTGCGCGTCGCGAACTCACCCGACAGTTGATGGCCGCTCCGATGGCGCCTTCGATGGTTGCTGAGTCTGTTGCGGACATGGGCATGTCGCCGCCAGAAGTCGAGAAAGCGGCCTTGGGGGAGTATTTTATTTACACCATCGAAGGGCAAGAAACCGTTCCCAATCAATGGGCAAAGCAGTTATTGAGCTTCCGTGCTGAGGGAGTCCCGTTGACGGTGCGTTACCGTTATCGCGTGCGCGAATATGGCGACTCGCTCGTTAAATTGTACTTGCTTCACAACGACATCGACCACGAATTGGGCACGACACCGCTTCCCGATGGGATGTGGCGGGTATTCCACGCGGATGAACAGGGGCAGTTACGTTACTTGAATGCGCAATCCTTGCCTTACCGTCCGATTGGCGACGAAGTGGCGTTAAATTTGGGCACTGATCCCTTGGTGACCTTTGCGCAACGCAAATTACAGGTCACGCGCAGAGATATTTTGTTGGAATTGCAAGGGGTTCGCGGATTTGTTCCGGCTAACAGCCCTAATTTACGGGTAGATTTGGTGCGTCGGGTGGCGGGTTGGATTGACGAACAGCGATGGGTCGAGCAGCTCGGTAATTTTAGTCAGCGTCCGATTACACTTGAGGTACGACGGCGGTTCGATGGTGATGTCACCTTTAAAAGTGGGCTAGATGCGTCGCTTCACGATGTGAACACCGTCGAAATGCGCTTCACCGTGCCGCCTCAGCAACGACAAACGTTTGAGTACATCGTATCGACAAAGCAGGGCGAGTTAGCGAAACAATCGCGTGTCGAACTCGCCGCGCCGTAACAAATTTTGGGAATGAACGGGGATTAGGTCGTTTTCAGATTCCGCGATAGTCCCCACACGCCCAGTACCACAAACGCTACCAAGGTCCATGCGGGGATGCTCAGATTTAAGAAAGTCCAGTCGATTTCGGCACAGTCACCGGTACCTTGCCAAATGCGTAAAAACATGCCCGTAAATCCCACGGTCTCCATCAGATAGCCGATGTCTGCGATGCCACAGTTGGCCGAATCTTCCATAAAATACTGAATCCAGATGTGACGGGCGGAAATGATTCCCCCGCCAATTGCTGCGGTACTCAGAAGGAGCGCGTGGCCATAACGCAGCACACCTTTCGGATGGTGGAGGGCGGCGAGCAGAAAGAAGAGCCCCAAAATCATGAGCGCAATCCGCTGGAAAATGCACAGGGGACAGGGTTCGAGACCTTCGATGAATTGCAAAAAGTACCCAAAACCCAACATGCCAAAGCAAATCGCCGCCCCTAAAAAATTACCGATGCGGCGTGAAAACAGATACGTAAACATGAAAAAATCCTCGTAAAATCAAAAGATTCTAGGCTGTTAAACCCTGGATTTAGAAAACTAGTCGCCCGTCATGGCTTGCGTGACCGCCCGTCGTACGGCTTGTTTGTCTACAAATCGTTTGCCGGAACGGGGCCGTTCATGAACCCCACCTTTGCCCATGATCATTGACCGTGCAGCACTATTGCGGAGTTTCAAAAGGGGTTTTTTCATCACATGATCCTCAAATTGTTACCATTAACCTTTGACACATAACACTTGTTTCAGCGTATGAACGACTTCCACCAGATCGGTTTGTTGCGCCATCACCTTGTCGATGTCCTTATACGCGCCCGGGATCTCGTCGAGCACGCCGACATCCTTGCGACATTCTACGCCCGCCGTTTGCAACTCAAGGTCGTGGGCTGAAAACCGCTGTTTTGCGGCAGTTCGACTCATTTTGCGGCCCGCCCCGTGAGCACATGAACAAAACGAATCTGCATTGCCTTTCCCCCGCACGATGTACGAACGCGCTCCCATGCTGCCCGGAATAATGCCCAGCTCGCCGTCTCCAGCGCGGATAGCCCCTTTGCGCGTCACAAACACCGTTTCGCCAAAATGCGTTTCGGTCGCTACGTAGTTGTGATGGCAGTTGATGGCTTCAGAGGTTGTCTCGAAGGGGGGCAATTTTTCCTTAAGCGTCTCCAAAATAAGGTTCATCATGGCCTTGCGGTTTTGCCACGCATAATCCTGCGCCCACGACACGGCAAAAAGGTAGTCGTCAAAATGGGGATTGCCCTCGCTAAAGTAGGCTAAATCGCGGTCGGGCAGATGGCGCATGTGACCTTCCATGTCTTTCCGCGCACGCTGGATAAAATAATTACCGATGCAGTTGCCAATGCCTCGACTCCCTGAATGCAACATGATCCAGACCCGATCTGCTTCATCCAGACACAGTTCAATGAAGTGATTTCCGCCCCCCAAACTGCCCAATTGACAGCCCCAGGTGCGATGAAAATTCTTCATCATCTTCTGCAAGCCGGGATGTTTGGTCGTGATCTGATCTAAGCCGACTTCTAAAGTGCGCAACGTCGAGGCTTTCACGGCGGGGTCGCGATGGGCATTGAAGCCCACGGGGACTGCTCGTTCGATGGCCCCACGTAACGACTTCAGATGGTCGGGGAGCTGTTCTGCGGAAAGACTCAGCCGAACCGCATTCATCCCACAACCAATGTCAACACCCACCGCTGCCGGAATAATCGCGCCTTTAGTGGGAATAACAGACCCGACGGTGGCCCCAATCCCCGTGTGGACATCGGGCATCGCCGCGATGTGATGGTGAACGAAGGGAAGTAGCGCCAGATTTTTCAACTGGTCCAGGGCACGGGACTCGACTTCATCGGTGTAAATGTGAATGGGAACGCGCCCACTCTGTAAAACTTGTTCAACAGGCATACATTTTTCCAAATTATGTGTGCCGTTGCCCGTTGACGGCCGCACAAATAAAAACCCCCGAATGGCTGCATCCGAGGGTTTTTCCACCACGGGCACGGAGGCAGCTTCGATTGCGCCTCACATGCCATGAGCAGGAGGCAATTAGAACACGCGGAACTTCAGGGTAAGTGGGTTCATGGAATGGGGCCTCCTACAGGTTGGGGTGGATGAAAAATGAGCCGTGAACATAGTGGGATTAAATAAAGCTGTCAAGTAACTGTGATCTACAGATAATAAATCAGTTCTGCAATGCTTTAAGTGATTGCCAGCGTTCAGGGGCGGGTAAATGAGTAAGTCGTTGAACGGCTGCGTAAAATGCTTCCCAATGACCGTCCTCAAGTCTGAACAACGCTGCGAAATAGGGCACAAATTCTCGATAGGTCTGAAAAGCGATGAATTTTGCGTTATTCAGATCTTGCTCCATCCATCCATCAAAACCGCTGTAACCTGCCCACGCCGTATCGCGTTGTTGACGATAACGCTGGCGTAATTCCGCTAACAACGCTTGTTTTTGTTGAAGTTTTTGCGCATCTGAATGATCCGTTGCATACAGTTCTGCCAACTGGGTTTTGGTTTCTGCAATCAGCGCGTGAAATTCCTCACGATAACGATTGAATTGTGCGTAAGCCGCCTGTTCCGCAGGGGTTCCAAACGCCGCCAACCACTGTGCCGCGCCCTGTTCACCCACAAAGGTCGCAAACCCCTCGTTGAAGGCAGAATCGTCTGCAACATAGATTTTTTGATGGGCTAACTCGTGAAACAGTAACTCGGCAAGCAAACCGACGGGCCAAAAAATAAAAGTGTTTAGCAGAGGATCGGCAAAATACCCCAAACTCGAATAGGCAGGCACTTTTCCCACAAAGACGTCGTAACCCGCGATGTGGAGGGCATGGGCGGCCTCAGCGGCCATTGATTCATCGAAAAACCCCCGATAGCTCGCACAACCAATGATGGGGTAACACCATTGTTTGGGGGTCAACGATAAGGGTTTGGCTGCAAAGATATTTTTGACCAAAAACGGTCGCTCTAAATCAGCGTATTGGCGATAACTTGAGTTATCGGGCAGATGAAGCGCTGTCGTGGCGAAATCGCGGATTTGTTGGCTGCGCTGTAGGCGTTCGCGCAAGTGCGGGTCGGTGTCGGGGCGTTGTAACCAAGCTTCTACGGGACGACTTTGAGATTGCACCGCGAAGTGACCGTGAACGGCCTGTTGATAATATCGCCACTCACCACAACCACTCAAAAGTAAACTCATGACCGTAATTGAAATTGCTTTAGTCGGATTTGGCAGTGCCGTGGGGGGAATTGGACGGTTTTTGCTTAACCACGCCATCAGCGGCATTTGGGGCACCTTGCTTATCAATGGGTTGGGATCGGGCATGTTGGGGTACTTTATGGCCCAATCGTTGGCGTCGCCGTTGAAACTTTTGCTCATGGTCGGATTTTGCGGCGGGTTCACCACATTTTCGACCTTCAGTGGACAGGTAGTGGTGTTGCTTCAAGAACGCAATAGCACAATGGCGATGGGCTACATTCTGGCTTCAATAGCGATTTGTATTGGCGCGGCGGCGTTGGGATTTTATGGTGGACGGCGATTTGTCATTTTTTAAGATCATAAAACGATGAGGTTTCCATGTTGCGCATCTTTGCCCTGTTATTACTGACGATGACCATCGGTCACGCACAAACCGTATTGCAGCTTCGGGCGGACATTTTTTGTCCCTTTAATTGTGAACCCGATACCGCACAACCGGGGTATGCCGTTGAAATTCTTCAAGAAATTTTTGCCCCGCACGGAATTGAGATTGATTACAAAACGATGCCGTGGGTGCGGACGCTACGCGAGGCCGCAAATGGCAATATCGACGGGGCTTTAGGCACTTCAGAAGGGGAGGAGCCGAGCTTGATTCTGCACACCGAGCCGTTGGGAAAGCCTTCGTTAGCCTTGGTGGTTCGTGAGGGGGACAACTTTCAATATGACGGGATCACGAGCCTGTTTAACCGACGGCTGGGAGCCATTGCGGGTTATCACTACGATAGCGGTGCGATTGATGATTACATTGCGACGAATGCGCGTAACCAAGATCGAGTTCATCTCTTGCGCGGAGAAGAGGTGAGCAAAAATCTCATTCGCTTATTGCTTGCAGGTCGCGTTGACACGCTGATTGAGTACGATTTTGTGTTTGAATTCAATGCAGCGCGGATGGCTGAGGGGTATCAAGCAAAAATTGCATATCGCGAGCCTGGCGTGGATTTATGGGTGGGATTTACGCCTCAACGGCCTGAGTCGCCGCGTTGGGCTGCTATGGTGGATGAAGGCATCAGAGAGTTGCTCCAATCCGGAAGATTGGCACAGATTTTGTCGAAATATGATCTAAATGATTGGCAGGAATAGCGGGTTACGAGGCTTCGGCCAACTCGCCATCTGTGAGTAAACGCACATCGACGCCAATTCCCAGATGTTGCCAAGAATGATCCGTCGTAACGGCGGACAGTCCCCGTCGGTAAGCCAAGGCTAAACACGCACAGCCGCCTAAAGAGAGATCGAGATGGCGAACGGCTTGTCGCAATAGTCCCACCGCAACGGCAAGTTCGGCGTCCAGAGGAACGGTTTGAAGTCGGAGTAGATTTAGGGCCTTGCCAATAATCTCTGGGGCAACGCCCTTATCGCTGAGCGCCGCGACGATTTCGGCCACGCTCACGGCGCTAATCACCGAATTGTTGCCTAAATACGGTTCGATGATTTCCCAGCCCGGTTCTCGACAGAGGTAGGTCATCACTGCGCTTGAATCCAGAACGGCATTAGCCGTCGAGGTATTTGCATTCATTTCAGCACCTCACGGGGCAGGAGTTGAAGTTGAAGAAGGTTGACGTGGCCGCATTTCTGAACCTGTCCCTCCTATTGGCGGCGGCGCACTCGGGCGTTGGGTGGGCGCGTTAGCAAGGGCGGGGGTCTCGTTAAACGAAAGCTGATTAAAAATTAACGCTTGAGCGCGGCGTAACTCATTGACGCGACTGGTTAATTTCAATTCGCCGTTTTCAAGACGAATCACAACCTCATCGCCCTCCCGAATGCCGAGGACTTGCCAATAACTCGACGGCACAGTGACCTGCCCGCTTGCCCCGAGACGGGTGGCCGTCACCATCGTTTTGGTGTTTTCGGTGTTGGTTTCCACAATAGTTACCCCATAAAAAAGCCCGAGCAATTCGGGCCGAAAAGGATTTCAAGTCGCCGCCCCTTCATCGACGAACTTTAAATCCGCTTTAGATTAGGCTTTTTCCATTTCGCCCCGTTCAACTCTGCATTCAGCGTCGATGGGAAGCGAGAGATTGGCGGAGGGGGCGGCAGTATTACGGGCGGCCCGTTGTGTTGCGACTTGATCGACTCGGGCTTTGAGCTTTTGGCCGGGGCGAAAAGTCACTACGCGGCGCGCCGTGATGGGAATTGCTTCCCCTGTCTTTGGATTACGTCCAGGACGTTGGTTTTTTTGCCGAAGATCGAAATTTCCGAACCCTGACAGTTTGACTTGATCGCCTTTGTGAAGCGCTGTCCGAATCTCTTCGAAAAAAAATTCAACCAAATCCTTGGCTTCGCGCTTGTTGATGCCCAGTTCGTTAAACAGGCGTTCGGCTAAATCTGCTTTTGTTAAGGCCATGTCCGCTTACCCTTCTTAATTTTTAGCGTAGACGACAATCGAGTGTATTTTTTAGCTCGGTGACTATTTGGGACACGGTGTTATCCACCGCAGCGTCGGTAAGATTGCTGGAAAAATCTTGTAGGATCAAGCCGAAAGCGAGACTTTTCTCATTTTCCGCCAAGCCTTTTCCGCGATACACATCAAACAAAAAAGCGTCGCGTAACAGCGATCCGCCATGTTGGCGAATGAGACGTAAAATCGTCGCTGCATCGGTGTTGTCCTGGACAACAAGGGCGATGTCTCGACGACTCATGGGAAATTTCGACACCGGTTTATAGCAGGGAAGCTGTCCCAGGGTGAGGGCAGCGAGGTCAATTTCAAACAGAAAAATCGTTCCATCGAGATCGAAATTTTTGGCGACCTGCGGATGAATTGCGCCTAAATGGCCGACCACCTCCCCTCCCCGCAATAGAGCCGCCGCTTGTCCGGGATGAAGGGCGGGATGATCGGATCGAGTGAATTCAAAAGCGATTTCGGGAGGCAGTAAAGCTTCGACATCGGCTTTAAGATCGTAAAAATCGACTTTACGCGAGGTGATACCCCACTGTTCAGGGGTACAGTTGCCCATGATTACTCCGCCTACACGAGAAATTTGGGTTGCCTGTGTCGCTTCTCCCCCTAAGAATACATTTCCAATTTCAAAGAGACGGATACGGGGTTGTTGACGTTGACGATTGTGATGAGCCGCCTTGAGAAGTCCGATCCAAAGTGTTTGACGCATAACGGCTAAATCGCTGGCAATGGGGTTCGCTAGGGTCAACGAAGGCCCAAATGGTACAACCACACGCTGTGACGATTCCTCTACAAAACTGAATGTAACCGCTTCGAGATAGTCGCGCTGCACCAAAATGGTGCGTATTTCGTTGACTTGCCGTTGCGTTTCAGTAGGGGAGGCGGGCGCTATTCCGCTCAAACGAGACCGTGTCGGCAATTGGTCGTAGCCGTAGAGGCGCGCAATTTCCTCAATTAAATCCACTTCAATTTCAATGTCGAACCGCCAACTTGGGGGAACAACTGACCATCCTGTGGCGGTGGGCGTGACGGTCATCTCCAGGCGTTCTAACAAATCTTTTACAATATCGTCATTTATTGTCGTGCCTAAGTATTGCCCCAAGCGGGTGCGTCGTAAGGTGACGGCAGAACGCACGGGCAATGTCGCACAGTGATCGACGAGCGGCCCCGCTTCTCCTCCGCAGATCGCCAAAATGAGGGTCGTCGCTCGTTCTGCCGCCGTCACACATAAATTGAAATCCACACCGCGTTCAAAACGATGTGAAGCGTCCGTGTGCAATCCATAACGGCGGGCGCGCCCCACAATGTGCAGGGGATCGAAGTAGGCGCATTCGAGAAAAATAGCCGTAGAATCAACGGTCACGCCGCTGCCTTCTCCCCCCATGATGCCGGCTAATCCCAGAGGTTTTTGGGCATCGGCGATCAGTAATTCATCGGGTTGCGGCGTGATTTTCTGACCATTAAGCAGTTCGAGCACGTCGCCCTCGCGGCCAAAACGCACGTGAATGGCTTCGTTTAACTGGCCTAAATCGTAGGCGTGCATGGGTTGACCCAGTTCGAGCATCACAAAATTCGTGACATCGACCACGGGATTGATGCTACGGATGCCCGCTCGCCGTAACTTTTCCACCATCCAAAACGGCGTTGGGCGCGAAACCTCCACCCCGCGAATCACCCGTGCCGCAAATCGCGGACAGGCCATGGGAGCATCGAGATGGACGGGGAATTGGTCGGGAAGGGTTGCGGGAACGGGGGCGGTCGGTGGATAACAGATGCGCAAGTTATTGAGTGCGGCGACTTCTCTTGCAACGCCCAACATGCTCAAACAATCACCGCGATTGGGGGTGAATTTGATCTCGATGACGGGATCGTCAAATCCAAAATATGCCCTTAAATCAACGCCTTCAGGAGTTTCTTCGGGTAAGGGAAGTAGCCCACTGGATTTTTCACTTAACCCTAGTTCTTGAGCTGAACATAACATCCCCGCCGAGGCAACACCGCGCAACTCCGCTGCCGTAATGTGAACCTCATTGGGTAAAACGGCCCCGATCTGCGCGACGGGTACGGTCATGTTGAGGGCCACATTGGGCGCACCACACACAATTTTTAGGGGAGAGGCGTGGCCAATAGCGATGGTTGCAACGCGCAATTTTTCCGCATTGGGATGGGGTTGCAAGTCGATTACGCGCCCGGCGACGACATTAGAAAAATAAGGTGCGGCACATTCGACGCCTTCGACTTCTAAACCGGCCATCGTTAATTGATGTTGTAGGGCATCCGAATGGAGTGCGGGATTCACAAATTCGCGTAACCAGGATTCGCTAATTTTCATTAATGGGATCTCCTAAAGGGAATTAGCGAAATTGACGTAAAAAACGCAGATCGTTTTCAAAGAACAGGCGTAAATCATCGACGCCGTAACGCAACATCGCGAACCGTTCAACCCCCAAGCCAAAGGCGTAACCCGTAACGGTTTCGGGGTCGATGCCCACGGCCTGAAATACCTTGGGATGCACCATGCCGCAGCCCAAAACTTCTAGCCATTTCCCCCCTTTGCGACGCACATCCACCTCAGCAGAAGGTTCGGTGAATGGAAAGTAAGAGGGGCGAAAACGCACTTCCAGATCTTCTTCAAAAAAATCACGGACAAAATCCACCAAAATGCCCTTCAAATCGGCAAAACGAATGTCGTCATCGACCAGTAACCCCTCGATTTGGTTAAACATTGGGCTGTGTGTGGGATCGTAGTCGCAGCGATACACCCGCCCCGGGGCAATGATGCGAATGGGCGGTTTTTGGGACTGCATGGTGCGAATTTGGACATTAGACGTATGGGTACGCAACAGCATGGTCGTGTCAAAATAAAAAGTGTCGTGCATGGCACGCGCAGGGTGATGAGGCGGAATGTTTAGGGCTTCAAAATTAAAATAATCGTTCTCAATTTCGGGGCCTTCCGCCACACTAAAACCGCGGCGCATGAAAAAGCCTTCAATGCGATTAAGCGTGCGTGTAATGGGATGTAATGCTCCATTTAATATGCCTCGTCCGGGCAGCGTAATATCAATGGCTTCAGCTGCTAATTGCGCGTTTAATTCAGCCGCCTCTAAAACCGTTTTACGGTCATTAAACGCTTGTTGAATGGCTTCTTTTGCCACATTGATACGTTGACCTAATTGCCGACGTTCATCAGGGGGAAGTTGACCTAATGTTTTCATTTGCTCGGTAATTAGGCCCTTTTTGCCGAGCCAATGGACGCGCAATTGCTCCAGTTCGGTCAAATTGGCTTGGGCGGCCGCCGTTGTCGCTTGGGCAATCCACTCGGCGACTTGCGTTTCGTTCATGGGATTTCCTCGTTTTTAGGCAAAAATAAAGGCCAAACCGTCGGGTTTGGCCTCATCAGGCAGTGACACAAAAAGGGAATGAAAGTTAGGCGGCGGCTGCGGAAAGGGCGGCTTTCGCTTGTTCAGCGAGTTGCCCAAAGCCCACTTTATCGAACACCGCGATGTCGGCGAGCACCTTGCGGTCGATGGTGACGCCCGCTTTATTCAGACCATCCATGAAACGGCTGTATGACAAGTCAAAATCCCGTGCGGCGGCATTGATGCGCACAATCCAAAGGGCACGGAAGGTACGTTTTTTCTGTTTACGGTCGCGATAAGCGTACTGACCGGCTTTGGTCACACTCTGGTTAGCAATGCGGAAAACCCGTGACCGCGCCCCATAATGACCTTTAGCTCTTTTCAGAACTTTCTTGTGGGCGGCCCGAGCGATGACACCCCGTTTAACACGTGCCATATCGCGTCTCCTCTAAGCGTAGGGCATCATCTGAACGACCAGATGATGATCCGATTTATGAACGAGGGTGATCGAGCGCAATTGGCGTTTCCGCTTACTCGACTTTTTCGTGAGGATGTGACGGTGGTGAGATTGAGCGCGTTTGAACTCACCTGACCCCGTGCGCTTAAAGCGTTTGGCAGCGCTGCGGTTGGTTTTCAGTTTGGGCATGGAAAAGGGCTCCGTGAAATCGGGGCAATTTGCGGTGGATTTGCATCACTTTTTCTTACCGGGGGCAACGACCATCACCATTTGACGACCTTCCATTTTCGGTTGCTGCTCAACCGAACCGTGTTCGACGAGATCTTCTTCTAAACGTTTTAGAAGCGTCATGCCGAGCTCCTGGTGGGCCATCTCCCGACCGCGAAATCGCAGGGTTACTTTGGCTTTATCGCCTTCTTCTAAAAACCGAATCAAGTTGCGTAACTTGACCTGGTAATCTGCTTCATCCGTTCCAGGACGAAACTTGATTTCTTTCACTTGAATTTGTTTCTGCTTCTTCTTCGCTTCGTGCTGTTTTTTGCTCTGCTCGTAGCGAAACTTACCGTAATCCATGATTCGGCACACAGGAGGTTTCGCAGTGGGCGACACCTCTACGAGATCAAGGCCTGCCTCTTCGGCAATTTGCAAAGCACGGAAAATAGGCACAACGCCAACTTGCTCGCCCTCAGCGTCGATAAGGCGGACTTCACGGGCGGTAATTTGGTCGTTTAACCGCGTTTCTTGTTGCTGGGTAGCGATGGTGTAGCTCTCCTAACACCTTAAAAAGCACAAAAGGCGCAGCGGCGCCTCATGAAATATTTGGTAGGCGCGATCGGACTCGAACCAACGACCCCCACCATGTCAAGGTGGTGCT
>CAZTIH010000009.1:21558-35789 GCA_964613675.1 uncultured Candidatus Competibacteraceae bacterium | reverse complement strand
ACCAGTCGGTAATGCTCAACCCCAGCTTCAAGCGCCGAAATCAGCATCTGAGGTGGACAGGGTTTCGTCAAAAAGCGAAAAACATTTCCTGAATTAACAGCTTCCATCGCCGTCGCCAAGTCTCCTTTCCCCGTGAGCATAAGGCGAGCACTGTCCGGACTACGACGTTTAATCTCCACGAGCAAACTGATGCCGTCTAACCCGGGCATGTGCTGGTCAACAAGGACGACGGCAAAGGAGGTAGTGGCTCGGTCCAGGGTTTGTAAAGCTTCAGCCGCACTACGAGCGCCCACAAGAACAAAAGATCGCTGATGTAATAAGCGACCGAGGGCACTGAATACATGGGGATCGTCGTCAACTACTAATACCCGTCGATTCAATGCGTGTACTCCATATTTTAGTTAAGCCACTTGATTCGCTCGCATTTGCCGCCAAACAGCCGCCGAATGGTCGAGCACAGCCTCTAAATTATTCACGATCGACTGTCCTAAGCAAGCGGCACAATTGCTATTTAATGGAAGCGTGTTGTGGGAATCTGTGCCCGTGGCACGCTGAGCCGCGTTGCAGTTCGCGCAAACAGGCTCAGAAGTGGGAAATAATTTCTCAAGTTCGGTCACTAAGGCTTGGCCCAAGCAAGGCTTATGAAGACTCACTTGCGCAAAGGCTTCGGCTTCACGACGACGGTTATTGTCATCATCGCCAGACAGCAATACGCGCTTAACTTCGGGAAACTGTTGGCCGACCGCTTCGAGCAATTGAGCACCATTCATGTCGGGCATCTGTAAGTCAGACACCACGACATCAATGTCTTGATAGTTCAATGCGTTCAATGCTGCTTTCGCGCTGGTGACGAAAATCATGCGCCACTGGGGACGTAAACGACGTAAGTGACGCTCTAGGGCTTGGAGCACCCGCGGCTCGTCGTCAACAAATAGGATTCGCGTTGTGGTGTTCATCGGTGCTCTCCAGGTGAGTAGCAGGTAAGCGGATTGTGAATGTCGTGCCTTGATTGACTTCACTGACAAAACTGAGGCTACCACCGTGCTGTTGCACCACGTTATAGGCAATTGTTAAGCCCTGGCCGGTTCCTTTACCTATGGGTTTGGTCGTAAAGAAGGGATCGAAGATGCGTTCGCGGATGTTATCGGGGATGCCAACGCCTGTGTCGCTCACCATAATCTCGACCCAATTGTCCTCGACTAAACGCGTTTTGATGTCGATACGTTCGTCCCCTTCGTGATGGCCACGGGCTTCGATGGCGTGTGCAGCGTTAATCACGAGGTTGAGCAATACGTGCTTAAATTCCGCCGCATGAATAAATAAATCGGGAATTTGGGGATCGAGATCGACATATAATTCCGCAAAATATTTCCACTCGTTTCGGGAAATAATTGCTGTACTTTCAATGGCTTGATTGATGTTGATCCATTCTCGCTTACCGCCTGGATGACTAAAATTGCGCATCGCTTTTGCAATCTTAGAAATTCGTTCAATGCCTTCAATGGATTGACTGATTGCGGCTGGGACTTCCTCGCGTAGGTAAGCTATGTCGATGTTTTCAGGTTTAACCGTCCCGTCAAATAATCCCATCAAATCGCGCCAGATGTCCTGTAAAAAGTTGAGATTGTCGAGGATAAATTGGCTTGGCGTATTGATTTCATGGGCAAGGCCCGCCGCAAGTTGCCCCACGGACTCCATTTTCTGTCGTTGCCGCAGTTCGAGATCGGCCCGTGCTGCTTCTAATTCGCTTGGTTCTTCAGACACTTCATCGCACTCTCACAAAACCGTGTTTCGCGATTCAAACCCGAAGCGGCGTTGTAAAACAAGTCGGTCTTAGAGACAGTGCAAAAGTAAGTCACATTCGTTACATTTCTTCACGCAATGACTTGAATTTCGAGGGTTTTGTAACAGGGGATGCAGAAGTTAACGAGATCCCGCTCAGGAAAATTACTGATCTGCTCTAGGGCGCCGCGCAAAATAGGGCAAATAGACAGCGATAGTTTTGCCTATCGACCGCAAAAGGTTTTTGTTTAAGGGAAAATTGACGAATTAGGGGGTCGATGTAGAGCGACTCGTCTGATTGATCCTCAATGATATTGATACGCTAAATCCCTTGCTGAGCTGCCATTTATGTCGCCAACTGATTCCGATTTTTCACATTTGACGGTTTTACAAAACGAGATTTTACCTATCCTAAAAAGTTATGGCGTTCCCAAAAATTATCGGCGCGGTACGCTTTTGATGGCCGAAGGGGACATTGCGACGGCGATGTACATAGTTGAAACCGGGCAAATAAAGATTTATGTCAGCGATAAAGTTGGCCGTGAAGTCATCTTAGATGTTCAAGGTCCGGGGGCTGTGGTGGGTGAGATGGCGCTACTCGAAGCGAAAACGCCTCGTTCTGCATCGGTGATTACTTTGGAGACGACGGAGGTGATTCAGATTACCGCTGAAGCCTTTGAGCAGTGTTTGGCTGACCACGCCAAACTCGCCCTCAGTTTGGTGCGGCAGTTGGCCCAGCGCGTACGGGCTTTGTCGAGTCGGGTGCGCGTGCTGTCGCTATTTGAGGTGCCCGAACGGATTTTGCGCATTTTGTCGTCTCAAGCGCGTCTTGCCGAGGATGGTCGGGGCTACATCGACACGCGCCTGACTCAGCAGGATATTGCAAATATGGTGGGGGCATCGAGAGAGATGGTTTCTCGTGCGCTTAGGGAATTTCAGCGCAACGGCCAACTTGCATTGAGCGAGCGACGCTTATTCATTATTAGTGCTGAATGTATGCAAGCATTTCGCGAATTTCACCCATAATTCGTTGATCGTTAAATCATTAAATAAAGCCCTAAAGCACAGGTAAACTATGGCATTCATCGAGTTACTCCACCAATCTCCCTTTTACGAATTAGCGGCGCTGTTGTTACTGGCCGCCGTCATCGGGTTTGTGGGACAAATTTTGCGACAACCCCTTATCGTGAGCTTTATCGCGCTCGGGGTACTGGTTGGGCCGACGAGCCTGGGGATTGTGCAGTCCCACGAAAATATCGAAGTGTTATCCGAATTGGGGATTGCGATTCTGCTTTTCCTTGTGGGGTTGAAGCTCGATCTGCAATTGATCAAGACCTTGGGCGTCGTTTCATTAACTACTGGATTAGGGCAGGTCATTTTTACCTCGCTTTTTGGCTACTTCATCGCGGTCGCTTTGGGGATGTCTCCCTTAACGGCGATTTATGTGGCGGTGGCGCTGACATTTTCGAGCACGATCATCATCGTCAAATTGCTATCCGATAAGAAAGAAGTCGATTCGCTTCATGGACGGATCGCTTTGGGGTTCTTAATCGTTCAAGATTTGGTGGTGGTGTTGGCGATGATGGCATTATCGGCCTTGGGGATTGGATCTACGGCAGCAGAAGGAGGAAATTTCGTTCTTCAGATTCTATTAGTGATTTCGTACGGAATTCTGATGTTGTTATTTGTGGGATTATTTATCCGCTATCTAGCAACGCCCCTGTTGTCTCAACTGGCCCATTCCCCCGAACTCCTCATGATCTTTGCCATCGCCTGGGCGGCTGTATTAGCGGCATTAGGTAATTATCTGGGTTTTAGCAAAGAACTGGGGGGATTGTTGGCCGGAGTGTCGTTGGCGTCGACGCCTTTTCGGGAAGCGATTGTGGCGAGACTTTCGTCACTTCGAGACTTTTTGCTGCTCTTTTTCTTTATCGCCTTGGGGTCGCAACTCGACTTAAGTTTGTTGGGCAACCAAATTATCCCTGCCCTGATTTTGTCAATTTTCGTGCTGATCGGTAACCCATTGATTGTTATGGTAATTATGGGGGTGATGGGGTATCGGAAACGTACGGGTTTTTTAGCCGGATTAACCGTTGCGCAAATCAGCGAATTTTCTTTAATTTTTATGGCGATGGGGCTGGAAATTGGGCATGTCAACGCAGACGCTTTGGGATTAGTCACCTTAGTGGGACTCATCACGATTGCCCTGTCCGTTTACATGATTACCTATTCGCACACCTTATATCGTTGGCTGGAACCGCTCTTAGGGATTTTTGAACGGCGGATTCCCACCCGCGAAATCGACGAAAAACCTTCGTCTGAACACCATCGGAATTGCAATATCGTGTTGTTCGGGTTAGGGCGTTACGGAACGGCGATCGCGAGTTACCTTACGGCGGCTGACCACAAAATTTTGGCCGTAGATTTCAATCCGGACGAGGTGGATCGTTGGCGGGATCGCGGTTACGACGCCCTTTATGGTGATGCGTGTGATCCAGCGTTTATCTCAGCATTGCCGTTGGAATCGGTACAGTGGGTAATTTCCGCCATGCCACAACACGATATTGGGGTAACGCATGAAGATCCGCGCATTATGTTGATTGACGGTCTGCGCCAACAGGGCTATCAGGGGAAAATCGCCGTATCGACTCAGGCTGAGGCAGAACGGGATCGATTGCGTGAACGGGGTGCCGATGTCGTGTTTCTCCCCTTCCACGATGCGGCAGAACGGGCAGTAGAACGCTTAAGAGAAAACGAAGCATAGAAGGCTTGCGATATAAATTGAGTGATCCGAAGAGCTAAAAATCAGCTACTTCGGATTGTCGCAGTCCGCTGAAATTGTTTGATCAATCAGTATATTACCGAATAACCCGCCTTTCACTAATGCCAAATTATGGTGCAAAGCAAGATTATTTATGCCTAACTTGCGCCTATTCTGCGTCACAAGCGCGTTGCTTTCTCCACCCACAAGGCCCATCGAACGATGTCTGATAATTATCGCGATCTCGATCCCATTGAAACCCGTGAATGGCAAGAGGCGTTAGCGGCAACCGTTGCCCGCCATACTCCCGAACGCGGCACTTTTTTGCTAGCTGAAACGGCAAAACAAGCGCATCACTTAGGGGTTCCATTACCCGATTTAAGTCGTACGCCCTATCTCAATTCCATTCCCGTTCATAAAGAAAAGGCCTATCCGGGCGATTTAGCGACCGAGAAGCGCATTCAATCGGTATTGCGTTGGAACACGGCCACAATGGTGGTGCAGGCCAACCGCAAACCTGCCGAGCCCGGAGGACACATCGCAAGTTACCAGTCCTCCTCAACGCTTTACGAAGTGGGGTTCAATCACTTCTGGCGGGCGCCCACTTCAGAACATCCCGGCGACGCTATTTACATCCAAGGCCATGTCGCACCGGGGATTTACGCAAGAGCATTTGTTGAAGGGCGTTTATCTGAAGAACAACTAATTCATTTTCGTCGAGAAGTCGATCAACAGGGAATTTCTTCTTACCCCCATCCTTGGTTGATGCCGAGCTTTTGGCAGTTTCCCACGGTTTCGATGGGGTTAGGCCCGATTACAGCGATTTATCAAGCCCGTTTTCAGAAATATTTAGAGAATCGTGGATTGATTCCAAAAACCGATCGCAAGATTTGGGCATTCCTAGGCGATGGTGAGATGGACGAACCCGAATCACAGGGCGCTATTGCCCTGGCGGCGCGGGAAAAGTTGGATAATTTAATTTTTGTGGTGAATTGCAACTTGCAGCGTTTAGACGGGCCAGTGCGGGGAAATGGCAAAATTATTCAAGAACTTGAAGGGAATTTTCGCGGCGCGGGTTGGCAAGCAATTAAAGTCATTTGGGGCAGTGGATGGGATAAATTATTGGCGCAGGATTACGACGGCCTTTTGAAAAAGCGGATGGCGGAATGTGTCGATGGTGAATACCAGAATTTCAAATCGAAGGGAGGCGCTTATCTGAGAGAGCATTTCTTCGGGAAATACCCCGCATTGATCAAAATGGTCGAACATTTGAGCGACGATCAGATTTACTACGATCTGATGCGCGGTGGCCATGATCCAGTAAAAGTCTATAACGCCTATCTGCAAGCCGTGAATACGGTTGACCAACCCACGGTAATTCTAGCAAAAACCGTTAAAGGTTACGGCATGGGCGAAGCGGGTGAGGGGATGAATATCACTCACCAGCAGAAGAAAATGGGATTAGATCAGTTAAGTGCATTTCGCGATCGGTTTCAGATTCCCGTGACCGATGAACAGCTCGCTGATCCGCCTTTACTCAAGCTAAGTTCAGAAGATGAACGCTATCTGCAAAATCGTCGTCAGCAGCTTGGAGGTTATTTGCCCCAACGTCTGGGGGATCGCGAACCACCATTAACCGTGCCACCGCTCCAAACCTTTGATTTGTTGTTAAAAAGTACGGGCGAACGAACGATGTCCACGACGATGGCCGTGGTGCGGATTCTCGCAACATTAGCGCGGGATAAGCAGATGGGGCCTCGTTTGGTGCCGATTGTCCCTGACGAAGCGCGGACTTTTGGGATGGAAGGGATGTTCAGACAAATCGGTATCTATTCGCCAGAAGGCCAGAAATATGTGCCGCAGGATGCTAAAGACATTATGCCTTACCGTGAAGATATTAAAGGCCAGATTCTGCAAGAGGGGATTAACGAGGCAGGGGCGTTTTCATCGTGGATCGCAGCGTCAACCGCCTACAGTAATTACGGCGTTCAGATGGTGCCGGTGTATCTGTTCTATTCCATGTTTGGGTTCCAGAGAATCGGGGATTTGGCTTGGGCTGCTGGCGATTCGCGAGCACGTGGGTTCTTAATTGGTGGCACCTCTGGGCGCACGACTTTGAATGGGGAAGGGCTGCAACATCAGGATGGTCATAGTCAATTGTTCGCCCAATTTATTCCGAACTGTATTAGTTATGATCCGACCTTTCATTATGAGGTCGCGACGATTTTTCATTACGGCTTAAAACGGATGTTTGAAAATCAGGAAGATGTTTATTTTTATTTGACGACATTAAATGAAAACTACCATCACGGAGATATGCCAGAGAATGCCGAATTAGGCATCATAAAAGGCATGTATTTACTGCGCAAAAGCCCATTAGAATCTGCACATAAGGTTCAATTATTAGGCTGTGGTGCAATTTTAAGAGAAGCCTTGTACGCGGCGGAATTACTGGAGAACGACTTTGGAATAGGGGCCGATGTTTGGAGTGTGACGAGCTTCAATGAATTGGCGCGAGATGGCCAAGATGCCTTGCGATTCAATCGTTTACATCCCGAAGCAGAACGACAAATTCCTTACGTTGCACAGTGTTTGTCTCCAGCCAATAGTCCTATCATAGCAGCGACGGATTATTTGAAATTATTCGCCGAACAGATTCGTCCTTTTGTGCCTGGAAATTATCACACATTAGGTACGGATGGTTTTGGGCGTTCGGATAGCCGTCAGCGTTTGCGGGCTCATTTTGAAGTAGATCGGTTTTCAATTGTTACGACGGCCTTATTCGCCCTTGCGGAAGAGCAAAAATTAGCGGCTAAAACGGTTACGGATGCCCTAATTAAATACGGCATTGATGCTGAAAAAATAAATCCGCGATTAGCTTAATTTTGGCTAACTCATATTCCATTGGAGAACAATCATGACTGAAATTCGTGTGCCCGATATTGGCGATTTTAAGAATGTCGATGTGATTGAAGTACTCATCCAACCGGGCCAACAGATTATTCTCGATACGCCTTTGATTACCCTCGAAAGTGATAAATCTTCGATGGAAATTCCCTCGACGATGGCGGGGGTGGTCAAAGAGATCAAGGTTAAAATTGGCGATAAGGTGTCTGAAGGCGATTTGATTGTGTTATTAGAAGGTTCAGAATCGCTTGAAACCGCTGAAGTGAAGGATGAAGCCAACAGGGCATCGACATCGGTGATCCTTGAAACCGCTCAGGAATCGTCGATTGCGACGGTCTCTTCGGCGTCATTGCCGGATTTTTCCCTAATTCACGCAAGTCCTAGTGTGCGCAAATTGGCCCGTGAGAAGAATGTGGATTTGCGTCTGATTGCGGGGACGGGGCCGAAAAATCGCGTCACGCGGGAGGATGTAGAAAAATTTCTGCAAGCAGGTACGGCAGGAGCGAAACCTACCGCTATTTCCGCCGAAACTCGTTCTACTGGTGCGCCGATGTCCTCTGGCATTCCGCCCATTCCCACCGTTGATTTCGCTAAGTTTGGGCCAGTCACGGTACAACCATTGAATAAAATCAAGCGGTTAACGGGGCAGAACTTGCATCGTGCTTGGTTGAATGTGCCTCATGTCACCCATCAGGATGAATGCGACATTACCGAGCTTGAAGATTTTCGGAAGTCGCTTAAAGAAGAGACTGAAAAGCAGAATATTCGCGTAACGCTTTTGGCATTTATTCTGAAGGCGGTCGCTTCTAGCTTGAAAGTCTTTCCGAGCTTCAACGCTTCCCTTGATGAAACGGGCGAGAATCTGATTTTGAAACAGTATTTTCACTTGGGTTTAGCGGTGGATACGCCGAACGGTTTAGTTGTTCCCGTGATTCGCGATGTCGATCAGAAGTCGGTTTTTGACCTTTCTTCAGAACTTGCAGTGATGAGCAAAAAGGCTCGCGATAAGAAGTTGACACCCAGTGAGATGCAAGGCGCGACCTTTACGCTTTCGAGTTTGGGCGGGATCGGGGGAACCGCGTTTACGCCCATCGTGAATGCACCAGAAGTCGCTATTTTGGGGTTAACACGGTCGCAGATGAAGCCCGTTTGGGATGGTAAAGCCTTCATTCCGCGTCTGATGCAACCGCTATCGCTCTCTTATGACCACCGCGTCATCGACGGCGCAGAAGCGGCGCGGTTCGTTCGGCATTTAGGCATTCTGTTAAGCGACATTCGCCGTTTGCTCCTGTAATCCACTGAGGAAAAAATAATGCAAATTCAAGAGCTTCGTATCCCAGATATTGGCGATTTCAAGAATGTCGATGTGATTGAAGTCCATGTGTCGCCAGGAGATACCGTACAGATCGACGCGCCGTTGGTTACGCTCGAAAGCGATAAAGCATCCATGGATATTCCCGCGACCACATCTGGGGTCATTCAGACGTTGAAAGTTAAGGTAGGCGATAAGGTTTCTGAAGGGGATCTGTTAGCACTCATCGAGGTACTTGATGCGGTGTCTGATAAGTCACCTCAACCTGTCGTTTCGGGGATGGCAATGAATACGGCAGCGCCGACAGATGCCGGGGGAGGGTATGGCGCAACGGCTCTGGAAGATGTTCGCGTGCCCGACATTGGCGACTTTAAGAATGTCAATGTGATCGAGGTTTTGGCGAAGACAGGAGACGTCATTTCTGTCGATACCCCCTTGATTACCCTAGAAAGTGACAAGGCGTCGATGGAAATTCCGTCGCCCATTGCGGGGGTTCTACATGAGCTAAAGGTCAAGGTGGGGGACAAGCTGTCTGAAGGCGATTTAATCGCGACGGTTCAAGTGGTTGCCAAAGCTACTTCGCCCACAAAATCCTCAACTGTAGATAAACCTTCAGAATCTGCAAATGTGGCGGTTCATTCGCAAGCCCCTCGACATTATGGGGGGGCCGTTGATGTTCAAGCTGAAGTGGTCGTGTTGGGAGCAGGGCCAGGAGGCTATACGGCGGCATTTCGTGCGGCCGATTTAGGGAAAAAGACGGTGCTTATCGAACGTAACCCGACCTTGGGGGGCGTCTGTCTGAATGTCGGGTGTATCCCTTCTAAAGCCCTGTTGCACGCTGCAAAAGTTATGGATGAAGCCAAAGATTTTGCGCATCACGGAATTAAATTCGCAACGCCAGAAATTGATCTCGATGCGTTGAGAACCTGGAAAAATGGCGTAGTGGGGCGGTTGACGGGAGGTTTGGATGGCCTCGCTAAGCAGCGCAAAGTTCAAGTGGTTCGCGGAACGGCACAGTTTCTGGATGGGTTTCATCTGGAAGTATTTGATGAAGCAGGACAGCGCACGGTGGTGGGGTTTGAGAAGTGTATTATTGCGGTCGGTTCAGAACCCGTAAAACTTCCGTTTTTACCAACAGATCCGCGCATTGTGGATTCGACAGGGGCCTTGGCATTGCCCTCGATTCCGAAACGAATGCTGGTCATTGGCGGCGGGATTATTGGTTTAGAGATGGCCACGGTCTATTACGCGCTCGGGGCCAGTATCACGGTGGTTGAGATGCTGGAGGGGCTGATGACGGGGGCTGACCGCGACATCGTAAAACCCTTCCAGAAGCGGATGGAGAAGCGTTACGAACAGATTCTGCTCAACACGAGAGTGACGGCGGTCGAGGCGTTGGACGAAGGTCTGAAAGTGTCGTTTGAGGGAAAAAATGCGCCTTCAGAACCCCAACTTTTCGATCTCGTTCTGGTTTCGGTAGGGCGTACCCCAAATGGTAAGAAAATTGGCGCAGATAAAGCGGGCGTTTTTGTCGATGAACGGGGATTTATTCCCGTCGTCGATAGCCAACTGCGCACAAATATGCCCCACATCTTTGCGATTGGGGATGTGATTGGCCAGCCGATGTTAGCGCACAAAGCAACTCATGAAGGAAAAGTGGCGGCAGAGGTTTGTGCGGGACTGCCATCTAGTTTTGATGCGAAGGTGATTCCGAATGTGGCGTACACCGATCCGGAAGTAGCGTGGGTGGGCTTAACAGAACTGGAAGCCAAGGCGCAGAACCTTAAGATTGGCAAAGGAGTCTTCCCGTGGGCGGCGTCGGGACGGGCGTTGGCGATTGGTCGCGATGAGGGGATGACCAAAGTCATTTTTGATGCGGAAACCCATCGAATTGTAGGCGCGGGGATTGTTGGGCCCAATGCCGGTGACTTGATTGCAGAAGCCGCATTAGCGATTGAAATGGGGGCAGATGCGTCAGATATTGGGTTGACTATTCATCCGCATCCCACATTGTCAGAAAGTTTGGGATTGGCAGCAGAAGCCTTTGAAGGGACGATTACCGATCTCTACATGCCGAAAAAGCGCTAGTTTTTTAACAAGCTAGGCATTATTCGGTCACTTCTGAATGAGGAGAATTTGCTTGTTCAGAAGTTGTGTTACAGACAGCAATGCGGCGTTCTCGATATGCTCTCGATTTTTGGGAACGCATCATGTATCTAAGTCAAATTAACATTTATCCCTTGAAATCTGCACGGGGGCTGTCACTTCAGACCGCCTCTTTATCGCCGTTCGGCCTTGAGAATGATCGACGCTGGATGGTGGTCGATGAGAAGGGGAGATTTCTGACACAACGACGATTTCCGCAGATGGCACTCATTGAGGCAACACCTCATGCAGATGGGATTGAATTACGACTCCCTGATTCTGAAACACAATTTTTCCCCAATCAATTCAGTAATCTACGTCCCATACGTATTTGGGGACATGATGATTTTGGGGCAGATTTAGGCGACCGTGCCGCAGAAGTGTTAAGCCAATTTCTCGGAATTCCCTGTCGTTTAGTGACGACCAGTCCCCAATTTCATCGACCGATTGACGCCAATTACGCACCACAGGGGGGACAGGTTCAATTCAGCGATGGATTTCCGCTTCTGTTGATTTCTGAAGGTTCGCTTGAATTGCTCAATCAGAAGTTACAGGCCGTATCTCATCCACCGCTTCCGATGGATCGTTTTCGGCCTAATTTAGTGGTGAAGGGCTGTGAACCCCATGCCGAAGATTCTTGGAAAACGATTGACATCAATGGATTGCAATTCAATGTGGTCAAACCGTGTTCGCGTTGTACAGTGCCTACCGTCGATCAGCAGACGGGAAAACGTGGTTCTGAACCCACCAACACTTTGGCGACCTATCGACAAGCGGTCGATGGCGAAATCTATTTCGGACAAAATCTGATTGCTCGCCAGTCTGTTGGAACAGTGCAGATAGGCGATGTGATTAGAATTTTGGATTGAACAGAATCTCGTAAACATTTGTGCGACTAGCTTGTGAACGACACAACCTGTCGCGGAGAGGGCGTAGGATCATCGCAATTCAAGAGAGGGCGTTGCGATGTCTATTCACGATCCAGGTAATCCAGTTGGCGATCTGATGAACGCCATTCGTTTCACATCTGATACGCCCAGCAACGAGCACACCTATGCAATGGAGCGGCTTGCGGATCGGCACGATGCGCGGATGGCAGAGTTGCGGGCGGATCATCAGGTCAAGATTGCCCAAATCGTACAACAACAGCGGGAAACGCTACGGGAAATGGCATTGATTTTATTCGCAACGCAGGAACAAACCGTGCGGCATCAATCGTTGAAGACCGTTCTGCGCGAAATGCGGCAAATGCTCATTTCTGATAACGCCAGCCTGCGCGAACAGGCAGAGATGTTGTTTCCAGAAGTGCTACGGCAGATTTTGTCTGAACTGATGGGCAGTCAAGCGCGTTTGAAGCAGGCGCAAAATATCGCAAGTGGTAAACCGCGATGAACCTACCAACTATATCCCCAGTGCCGTTGCCGACGACTTTGCCCACGGGAATTCCGATTGCTGTAGGTCAAGCATTGACCGACTTATTTCGCGAAAGCAGCCGTCAAGACCACGAACAGGCGATGGTGCGGTTAGCCGCGAAGACGCAAGTAAAATTGCGAATGATCGACGCCGAATTGCAAATGAGCCTTGCCGAAATCGCTGCGCAAGATCGCGATTCACAACGGAATTTTGAATTGGCGTTAGCGCATTTGCAGATGAAAGCCCATGAACGGAGTGCCGTCATCGCCAGTCTTTGCCGCACATTGGAAAATCCGCAGCTTTCTGAAGCGGCCCGTTTGCAGGTTGTTCAGACATTGATGGTGTTCTTAGCGAATACCCCTTTGTAGCAAATCTATCTACTTAAAACCTATGTTTTTCAATTATTTCCCAACAATTAGGAGTGTAAAATCATGTTACCTTGGTTAATTGGTGCTGCTGTAGTGGTAGCGGGCAAAGCCTTATACGATGCCATCGAAAAAGATGGCCGCGAAACCGAAGAGCGCGAACAAGAGCGTCGAGATAATCGTGAAGCACGTCGTGATGCAGAACGTCGTCAAGCGCAACAAGAAACCTTCACGCGGTTGCGCGGTGAGTACGAAAAAGCCAAGCAATTAGCCGTCGTTAGCCATACCGAATTCGTCAGTACACAGGATTTGTGGAACGAATTTATGGCTACGTGGGATGTTCTCAGCACTCAGCAAAAGGCGGATTTGCAGAACCAAGCGGATGAATTACAAAGCCGTTTAGATAACTGTCGCCAAAGTCTGCAAGATGGCGTCAACCGCGCCAATCAAGTTCTGCAACGGATTCGAGATGATGGCGGTTCGGAAGGTCGGAGCTTCTTCAATTCTGAAACCCAGCAAATGAAATCTCTGGCGGTGTTTTAGTCGCTGTATTTCGTCGCTCGGATGCAACAGGGAAGTTGCGGAATTGACGGGAAAATCATTAAACTTTCTGAGCGCACGAAACGATGATTTTTGCAGTCATCAGATTTTTTGCGAATCCTTTAATCAAATAAACCCTTTATAAATCAATTGGTTAAATCTTTTTGGCGTGAAAACTTAGACATGTAGTAAAAATGTCTTACCGATGTAACAGAAGTGAAATACTCGATTTATAGCCTGCTCTTCGCCTTCCCTAACTCAAGCGCAGAGGCGTAAATGAGCACCAACAATACCGATACTTCGTTCATTATCGATAACCAAGATGGGGATGAACCCCTCAGCAACCTGTCCAAAAATCCCACTTTCCAAAGCATTTTAGAAAAACGTTTATCGCGTCGTGATGTGATTCGCGGAAGTTTGCAGGCCGCCGTTGCGGGCTTTTTCGCGACCTCCGCCTATGCCCCTTTGGCTGCTGCCACGACCCCTTCAACCACCTTGTTGGGTTTTGAAGCCGTAAGCATCCACGCTGAAGACACCGTGACTTTGCCCACGGGCTACAAACTGCAAATCATTCTCCCCTGGGGCGAGCCGATTTCGGGTAACTTCCCCGCCTTTGATCCCCTCACCAATAGCGGCGAAGATCAAGCTCATCAAGTCGGTTCACACCACGATGGGATGCACTTCTTCCCCATCGAAGGTAACAGCCCCTATGAAGGCAGCTCGGTGGATGGCTTGTTGGTGATGAACCACGAATACATCGAACCGCGTTTTATGCACACTACGGCCAAAGCTAAAGCGCTATCTCGTTCTGCGGTTCCCGTGCAAGAAGATGGCAAACGGCCCGCCGATGAAATTCTGAAAGAGTTGCACGCTCACGGCGTTACGATTGCGCGTATTCAACAGAATTCTGATGGCCAGTGGGAAACCGTCGGCTATCCAGCCAATTGTACCGAGAATCCCAAGTGCGAACCCGGCGGGCTGAACCATACGACAGCGGAAGATTCGA
>CAZTIH010000009.1:0-21548 GCA_964613675.1 uncultured Candidatus Competibacteraceae bacterium | reverse complement strand
TCAGTGGTCCGGTACGCGGGACAGACTTCGTTAAGACCCAATTTAGCCCAGACGGCACCCTCACTCGTGGCACTCTGAACAACTGTGCGCACGGCGTAACCCCTTGGAATACTTACTTAACCTGCGAAGAAAACTGGGCGAGATACTTCACGAATCATTCGGCGGAAGTGCCGCGTGAACAGAGCCGTTATGGAGTCAGCAAGGAAAAAGTCAGTCGTTACGGTTGGGAATTGGCAGACAGTGGTGCCGACGAATTTTTGCGCTTCGATGTGACCCCCAAAGCCGCCTCCGCGACCGAAGACTATCGCAATGAAGTCAATGGCTTTGGTTGGGTGGTTGAGATCGACCCGTTTAACCCCGAATCACGTCCAGTCAAACGCACGCAATTAGGTCGGTTTGCTCATGAAGGCGTCGTGTTCCATGAGCCTGTGGAAGGTCAACCGCTTGTCTGTTATGCGGGAGACGATGCCCGTGATGAGTACATCTACAAGTATGTCAGCACACAGCCCTATCAGAAAGAAACGGCCAGTGGTCACCTGCTCGACAACGGGACTTTGTATGTTGCCCGCTTCAATGAAGATGGGACGGGTGACTGGTTACCCTTAGTATTTGGCATGGGACCGTTGACCCCCGAAAACGGCTTTAACAGCCAAGCAGATGTGTTAGTGAACACCCGTTTGTCCGCAGATACGGTGGGTGCTACCAAAATGGATCGTCCGGAATGGGGTGCGGTGGATCCGAAAACGAAGGAAGTCTATTTCACCCTGACGAATAACAATCGTCGTCAAGAAGCTGATGCGGCGAATCCCCGTACTGAGAATGATTGGGGGCATATCATCCGCTGGCGTGAAGCAGAGGATAATTTGGCGTCGAAGCAGTTTGAGTGGAACCTCTTTGTGTTGGCGGGCCCAGAAGGAGAGTCTGAACTGGCGGGTGCTTCGTTGGATGAAACCAATATCTTCAACAGCCCAGATGGTCTCTGGTTTGATGCCGATGCGCGTCTGTGGATTCAGACTGATATGAGCGAAAGTGTGTTGAACACTGGTAAATGGGAGCAGTTCGGAAATAACGCGATGTTGGCGGCAGACCCCGTTAACAAAGTGATTCGTCGTTTCTTAGTCGGCCCCGTCGGGCAAGAGATCACGGGTGTTGTGACGACGCCGGATCGGAAAACCATGTTTGTTAATGTGCAACATCCCGGTGCAACGACTTCTCCAGAAGACTTTGCCGAAGTTAAGTTAACTAGTCGTTGGCCCAGTGAAGATGCGCCATATCCGCGTTCGGCGACACTGGCTATTACCCGTGAAGATGGGGGCGTGATCGGCGCATAATCGCCTCACAATCCTTTTACAAACAAGGACTCTGCTCTCTTTTGAGGGCGGAGTTTTTTAGTTTGCGGAACTGATCTAATGAGAGGGAAGTGGCGCGCCCAACAGGACTCGAACCTGTAACCGACAGCTTAGAAGGCTGTTGCTCTATCCAATTGAGCTATGGGCGCAAAACATTTAGGGCGGCGAGATTGCCCAATCTGTTTTCATCCGTAAAGCCCCAAATCATGTTTCAGGCTCTTTTTGAACGACTTTTTAGCGATACTTGGCAAGAAATCCCGATTCCACCCGAATTCGCGCATCGCACCCACCCCCAATCTCAGGGCGAACTCATTCTAAATTACCGTACAGCTCAACATGCTTGCGGGGATTTGCGGGCGGTTCACATTTTTGGTCCTAAGATTCAGATTGTTAATGTCTTTTTCTTTCCTCACCCCACCGTCGCATTGCCCGTTTATGCGCTTGAGTTTGTGGTTCTCGGCAAACGACCGATTGTGGCTGTTATCGACTTACCGGATTTACATGGAGAGTTCGCTTGGGGGCGTGAAAAATTGCAGGAAACCCACGCGCAATTTCCATTACAAAATGCCAGTGACCCCCCCAATTGGTATGAGGCGAGCCGTTCTCATGCTGATTTTTTCTTACGTCCAACGGTTGAGGAGCTGATTCAACTTGAAGCGGTGCATGAATGCCTTTGGGAACAACTTGTTGCCCAATTCTCTCACCCGCCAACCTGCACCTCTCCCGCAGATCACCACTCAAATTTGCACCATTACCGAAATTTGCACTGTGCGCATTCGCCAGGAATTCCTTTATTAAATCAATGTTTTAGTAAAGAGTGGACATCACAATTCTTAACAAATTACTTGTTTTCGTAAGGGCACTTTCCCGCATATGATCTGTATAAGTATTGTACAAGCAATGTGTAATTATTATATGTAGTCGTTAATTGCGTGATTTAGAGAGAAAATTTATGAACGCTATCGCCATGATGTCGTCAACGCTGTCATCTCTTACTGAGGTCAAAGCGTTTTTAAGCAACTTAGAAGAGGAAGACTTGCGGATTGAGCTATTGCAGGCCCCAGGAGAATCTGCGCCCAAAGCCATTAAATTCGATTGTTTATCTGCGAAGGTTCAGATGCGTTGGCGCTTCATTTTTCAGCAGTCCTCAGGAGATTTAGTTGAAAAATTAGCGCGTTACGGACTTCGCTATGCCTATGTTAGTTACGGCAGCCAGAGCAAATTATTCACGC
Source organism: uncultured Candidatus Competibacteraceae bacterium (assembly GCA_964613675.1). Taxonomy (GTDB): domain Bacteria; phylum Pseudomonadota; class Gammaproteobacteria; order Competibacterales; family Competibacteraceae; genus DAIUCA01. Next base: position 18,967 of record CAZTIH010000009.1, on the reverse strand, counting down.
TCCCAAAAATCGTCGAGCGACGCCAAAATATTGCATTGCGGCAAGCATTAACGCCTCTATTCAACGGATTCGGGTGTCGAGTGCCTTTTGAAGTTGTCGATGATTTGCTTCAGGAGTTGCCTCACTCGACGCGGTTAGCTCAAATCGTCAATCAAACCCAATGGTCTCAAGATCCGCAGACGGGAGATCTTTTATTACAGCCAGAGACTTCTATTGAGCAAGCGCGCATTTCTCGGCAGCAATTCCGCTTATTACATCAGTTAGGGCATCATTCGCCGTTGAGAACGGTCATTTGTGCATTATCAGAACACCGAGCGGTATCTGTAGCGATTGAGCAAGTCGATACATTCCTAACATTGCAGGATGCAGAGCCTTGGCTCAATCAGCTTCTGAAAAATTACCAGTGGCATCAGAACACACAGGGTTTGCAGCTCACACCTTTGGTAGCGACAAAACCGAATTTCGATCTTGAGACCGTGATTCAGAAGCTTCTGAAAAATGAGATGGTGGTGATAGAAGGACAGAAAATTGAAGCGTTCATCGAAGCGTTGCCCAAATCTCAGCCGTTCCAACCCTGTTATCGGCAAGCGGTTTCACCGGTCTGTGGGCGGGAAAAACCCAACTGTCAATCGGCCTTTTCGTGTACTCAGGGATGCGAATGGGTGATCAGTCAGAAAGGGAATTTGTTGTTATTGCCGCAGCGGATTACGAAATTACCGAATTTCGCGCAGTTGATTCACGATTTACAGAACTCGGGTAAAGGGGCGGTTGCAGAAAAGTTGCGTCAACTCATCGAACCTTCAATGGCGTAGGAATGGGGCGGTCGGGGCTTTCGTACGAAGACATCAAACAAGTTGCAACCGCTTTGCTAGCAAAGGGGGAAAATCCGACGGTAATGCGGATTCGCGAGGCACTCGGAACCGGTAGCGCTAGCACAATTCACCAGCACTTGCAGCAGTTTCACTTGGAGCGGCGACGAAATCCAAGTGAGCTGCCATCTGATGTTCCTGCGGGCTTGATGAAGGCCGTGGAACATTTCTGGCAAACAGCAGTGACCTTGGCGCATGGGCAATTGCAACAGGAACGGGAAGTGATGGCTTCTCAAGTCGCTGCATTCACCGCAGAGCGCGACCAAGCTCTACAAGAAGTTGAGCAAATCAAGTCGCTTTACCAACAAGAACAGCAGCTTAAACAACATTTACAGAACGCTTTAGGGGAGCGCGACCAGCATTTATCAGACTTGCAGAAGCGGTTACAGCAAGCTGAAGAGAAACACACCCAGTTACAGCAAACCTTGGCAACGGCTCAAGAACGACTTGGTGCAAATTACTTAGCACATCTAAACCAGATAGAAACGTTGCAACAGCAACACGCAGTCGCTTTACAGACTGAGCAGAGCCGTGCTGAAAAAGAACAAGCACGGTTACTTTTGCAGATAGATCAAGGGCGTCAAGAACATCGACAAGTATTTCAGCAATTTCAAAAAGACCAAGCGCAATTACAAATTTCCTTACGCACCCAAATCGACGAACTTAAACATGAAAAGCAGGCATTAAAAAGTGATTTAATGGAAAAAATCGCGTTAATTGGGGAATTATCGTCACAAGTTCAGAAAAATTTGCTCGACTTGCAACAAAAACAGCAATCCATTGAAGTGCTCGAAATGAAAGTTCACGAATTAGGGAAAAATCTTGATATTTTGAGACAGGCAAAAAATGCGCTTGAAGTAATAAATCAGGCGCTAGAGAAGGAAAATTGGTCGGTTAACACAGAATTGCATACATTGAAGCAATGGCTTGTTGAAAAAACTGCCGAACCCAAATCAACAGAAGAATCGGCAGAAAAAAATCAATCCGATTCAACTAGTTAATGGCATCAATTCCCACGGCTTGCCTTAATTTGGCCATGAAAGAAATACTGATGGAACGCGCTTTTTCCGCCCCTTTCCGTAGCTCTTCTTCAATCAGCGCGTGATTTTCGATAAAGGTCTGATACTTTTCACGGGGACCGCTGAGTTCGCGATTCAGACAGTCAAACAGAATCTGTTTCATTTCCCCCCAACCTAAGCCCCCTTGCAGATAACGTTGACGGACGTCGGCGATTTCATGAGGCGAAGCAAATGCACGGAAAATTGAAAAAAGGCTACAGTTTTCGGGATCTTTAGGTTCTTCCGGCGGCTGTGAGTTGGTTTTGATGCGCATGACCAGCTTTCGCAATTCCTTTTCGGATGCGAATAAAGGAATGACATTGTCATAGCTTTTACTCATTTTGCGGCCATCTAATCCTGTCAAGGTCGCTACATTCTCATCGATCATGACTTCTGGAATGGTGAAATAATCGCCGTAGAAGTGATTAAATCGGGCAGCGATGTCACGGGCCATCTCTAAATGTTGAATCTGATCTCGGCCAACCGGAATTTTGTTGGCATTGAACATCAGAATATCGGCAGCCATCAGAATGGGGTAGCTGAATAAGCCCATTGTAATTGCAAAATCGGGATCGTTTCCCGCCTCCTCATTAATTTGCATAGCCGCTTTATAAGCATGGGCGCGGTTCATTAAACCCTTAGCCGTTACACTGGTTAATAGCCAATTTAATTCGGTAATTTCCGGAATTGCCGATTGACGATAAAAAACGGCTTTCTCGGTATTTAATCCCAGCGCCAACCAAGTTGCGGCGACCTCTTTGGCAGACTGTCTAACTCTTTGAGGATCTTGGATTTTTATAAGGGCATGGTAGTCCGCGAGAAAATAAAAAGCCTGGATATTGTCATCGTGACTGGCCTGAATTGCAGGACGAATGGCCCCGACATAATTCCCTAAATGAGGCGTGCCAGTGGTGGTAATTCCCGTGAGAAAAATGGTTTTTGCCATAATGCAATTCTCCGAATAAAAATAAACATGCGCATTAAATTAAGCAGTCTAATTCGCCGCGATTTTTGTCATTACATCACATTTTTAGGTTTGCTATGAAATCAACTGAATTAGTTCCTACCGTAGGTTTTATTAGTCTGGGTTGTCCAAAAGCCTTGGTCGATTCAGAACGTATTCTGACTCAGTTGAAGATCGAAGGTTATCGCATTTCAGACGATTATCGCGATGCAGAACTCGTTGTCGTGAACACCTGTGGCTTTATCGACGAAGCGAAAGCCGAATCATTAGAGACCATTGAAGAAGCGATAGCCGAAAATGGACAGGTCATTGTCACGGGGTGTTTAGGGGCAAATTCCGCTGATTTGGCGGCGCAGTTTCCCGAATTATTGGCCGTTACGGGGCCACAACAGTACGAACAGGTGATGACTGCCGTGCATCGGCATCTTCCGCCGCCTCCTGCCAATCCATTGCGCGACCTCGTACCTCCCCAAGGGATTAAGCTTACCCCCCGTCATTACGCTTATTTGAAAATTTCTGAAGGCTGCAATCATCGTTGTACCTTCTGTATTATTCCGAGTATGCGGGGAGATTTGGTGAGTCGGCCAGCGGGCGATATTCTGAAAGAAGCCGAGCAGTTAGCAAAAGCCGGGGTTAAGGAATTACTCATCGTATCTCAAGACACGAGCGCTTACGGGGTAGATTTGCGCTATCGAACGGATTTTTGGAACGGGCGTCCTGTAAAAAGTCGCTTAACCGATCTATGTAACCAGTTGTCGCAATTGGGAATTTGGGTAAGGCTGCACTATGTTTATCCCTATCCCCATGTCGATGAAATCATCCCGTTGATGGCCGAAGGAAAAATTCTGCCCTATCTGGATGTTCCATTTCAGCACGCGAGCCCGAATATTTTGCAGAAAATGAAGCGCCCTGCGGCATCCGAAAAAAATCTGGAACGTATTGCGCAATGGCGATCTATCTGTCCAGAAATCACGATTAGAAGCACATTTATTGTGGGGTTTCCTACTGAATCAGAAGCGGATTTTCAGACGCTTTTGGACTTTCTGAAGGTGGCTCAGCTCGATCGCGTCGGTTGCTTCCCTTATTCTGCAGTGGCCGGTGCGAAGGCGAACGAGTTGGGCGGTGAAGTGCCGGACGAGGTAAAACAAGCCCGTCAGGCAGAACTGATGGCATTGCAAGCAGAAATTAGCTATCAGAAATTGCAGCAAAAAATAGGCAAGCAAATCAAGGTGTTAATAGATGAGGTCGTAGAAGAAGGGGCGGTGGGTCGATCTTATGCCGATGCCCCCGAAATTGACGGTCAAGTGTTCTTGGATAACGCAACTTGGTTAGCCCCCGGTGACCTGATTACGGCCTGTGTCGAGGAGGCGGACGAGCACGACCTGTGGGCCGTTCCCGTCACCTAAGTGTTCAGAAGTTACGGAGACAAATGGTTGATTTAGCGACGGTTTTTGTAGTCATCAATGTCGATGATGGTTGGGTTGTCGGGTTTTTCGCTCGGGGTTTCTTCAGATTTATCTGAAGAGTTACGCGGGTGGGTGGGCAACTTGGTATTGAGCTTTTTCGCAAGGCTCATCACCATCCGCAAATCCATGTGTTCAGATTTATAATAGCCATCACAATCAAGCACATAGCTTTCTCCAGGCATTTCACCCATGCAGCTACCTAACCCATGACCGCCTTTCAGAACAACGGCTTGTGCCTCACCATCGGGATCCATCGAATATACGAATACGATGCTGTCGTTCAGGGTGGTGAAGAAGCGTCCCACCTCGGGGCGCACCGCTCGGCGATGGCGCTTAAGCGTGTGGAGTAGGCTTTCTAAGTGATTGATTAAGTCATCCAAGCGGGCCATGACGAGAACCCCTCGCAGTCAAAAGTGAATAAAAACAATAGGTTGGTTAAACGACCTACAAGTAGGATAAATGTTTATCGCAACCTCTCCATGCGTGTAACAGTGTCAGTGTTATGGCGTCAAGACAACCGGTCGTTTTTGGGAAAGGTCGTCGGCGTTGGCCATAAAATCTGTTCATAGGTTCGAATTGCGGCGGAAAAATCGTAGTCGGCTGCCCGCGATTGCTTAATAGAGAGGTTTATTGCGCAATGGCTTGTTGGCGATGGCGAATTTGAGCGTGTAATTGCAGCAAATAAAACAGCTTCAAAAGGGGGAACATCCAGTGTTCTGATCGCAGAAGTTCCTGGGTCGTGTAGATCAAAGAATCACAGGCCCGCTGTTGGAGGAGATTAGGAAAGCGCGCCAGTCGTTCGCGATGTGCACCCGTTAAGCCCCCTCGTTCTGCAATTAGTCGGAGCTGATCCAGAAGTTGATCTAACACACGATCGTTACCTGTCGGGTCACTGTTAAGATTTGAGGGAGACAAACTCCTTTCGTTTAGGGGATCTATCTCGACATCGAGACTGTCGTGGGCGGGCGCAGTCTTCGGGAGTGTCGGCAAATCGAGCCATTGTTGATCTGAAGGTAATTTCAGCGCAGGCGGCAGTTCTTCAAAATCGAGGTGGATCAGATGGCTATCGTGAGTTAATAGCGTTACCGGACGCCAATCCGTCCAGTTTACGCTGCTGTTGAGGGCTAAAACCGCCTGAATGCCTTGAGGATCTAGTTGGGTTAGTCGCGCTAAAGACTTCTGTAATTCGGGCAAATAAGCCATCTGTAAGCGAATTTCGTCATCGTTTTCATCAAAAATAGGCCAGTAGAATCGCTGTTCAATCGCATCAAAATACGGTGTGCCCCAGCGGGTGGGTATGAGCCATGCCAAAGCAGGTTCTCCCCGTGTTTGTAGCCCAATCGGCCAAGTTTTCACGGTTTTTTGGGCCAAAAGCCGCCAATTTCGCTGGGCATGAGCGGGAAGAACGTGCCCATTTAACGGGCCCATGTCCCGTCCCTCCGTTGTTTTGCTTGCGGAGAGCCGTTCACCCGCCCCGTGAGGATGATCCAACCAGATGATTCGTCGGGCCATTTCAGAGAGTTTGAGGTGAGGTTGCCACGGAGCTGGTTGGTGGTAACGTTGAGTCGGCGAAAAACCCGCGCTTTGTTGGCAAGGGCGACTATCGCTCCACCGCCACATATGCCCAGTCAACGGATCAAGCAAGGCTAGGGTCACACCGTGGAAACCCGAAGCAGTTCGCCATTTCCAGAGACCGCATCCCCAAAGTTCCAAGGGTTCGAGAGGGGTATAGCGACGTCGATGAACACCCGCAAATCGCTCGATATCGGCGTCTGTACAATGTTGAAGAGCTGTCTTTAGGGCAAAAAGCAAGCTCATGTCGTAGAGCAGAACTTCTGAATCTGCCGAAGCCAACGACCGCTGTTGCGCGCCAATCTCTTCCGCAACTTTGAGCGATAACTGGCTTAAACGGGGCAAATTAACCACATGTAGATCATTGCTTAAAGTCAAAAATTGTTGTTCTGCAAGGGGAGATAACCGATCTAATCCATATTGCAGCGTCTGTTGTAAAGTCTGTTCGAGATGAATCAAGCTCCGTTGTTGTTCTCGACTGAGGGGGGATTTTTCAGGTGTGAGCGGGGCTGTCGATTCTGACGACCGAGGCGAACTCAATTCCGCTACGGCTTTTCGAGGGCGACGCAGGTTCTTCGGTTTAGCTGGGGAAATCGCTTCTGAAGTGACCGCTTCAAATGCCCCATCCGCCCATTTTTGTCGGAGTAGAATGACGGTGGCGAGTCGATGACGACACATTTCCGAGGCGGAACAGGTGCAGCGAGCCATTCTTAAATCATCACCCGACAATGTGACCATTGCATCGGGAAGCGAGATCTGAAGCGAATTTCCCTCCATCGTGAGCGGCCAAGACGCCGAGTTTTCCGCATCTTTTTTTGCCCGACGGAGCAACCCTACGCTACTGAGTTTGACCAAACTTGAGTCATCAAGCGCGGCAAGTTTTTGGAGGAAGTCGAATAGATGACTCGGAAATTTCACGGGTCAAGGTTCCTGATCAAGACGAATCGCTTAAGTGTGATGACAATTTACAAATCATAAAAGGTTGTTTCGATGCAAAAACTACAAATGTTGGCGGGAACTGTGGGATTACTCCTCGCGCTCACGCTTCAAGCACGCGATTTACCCCTCAATGTCGTGACTTTGGCGAGTGGGGATTGGCCACCGTTTGCTGGTCAATCGCTCTTTCAAGGGGGATTTTGTGAGCATGTGGTGAAGCGTGCGTTTGAGCTTGTGGGGTATGAGGTCGTGACGCAGCATTTTCCGTGGCGTCGGGCTTATCATTATGTGGAGACGGGCCAGTTTGATGCGACGCCCTGTTGGGTAAGTGATGAAGAACGTCGCCAGTTGTTTCACTTCTCCGCACCGTTGATGACTCAAAGCACGGTGTTTTTTCACCCCAAAACGGTGGAAGTTTTATGGGAAACGCCTTTAGATTTGGCGCGTGGGGGCTATCGTATAGGGGGAGTCGCGGGTTACAGCTATGGTTTTCTGACCGATGCGGTTCAAGCGGGAATCTTAACGCTCGATCTCGCAAATGATGAAGAAACGAACTTTCGCAAACTGATTCGTGGACGTATCGACTTATATCCTGTGGAAGTCGCCGTGGGATACCACATTCTTAACCAGCGGTTTTCCCTTGAGGAACGCGAGCTGCTGATGCACGACCCAAGAATTTTGAACACGCTTGATTATTTTCTATTGATTTCTCGAAAGCTGCCGGAATCACGCGGCTCAGTGTTGGTCGAGAAATTTAATGAGGGTTTACAGCAGCTTCGCGACACGGGGCATTATCAGGCGATGGAAGCTGCATTGTTAGCGGGAGACTACAGCCGTGAGACCGAGTGAGTGCGTTGGGTTAGGCTGCTACGGCGGGAAGCGATGACGAACACTTTTGTTTATCGCTTAACACTTTTTCTAAGTGTTCTTGGGCGCATTCCAGACAACGCCCGCACTGGGTTCCAATAGCGAGTTGCACGACTAAATCTTCTAGGCTGCCACAGCGCCCACATTCGACGGCGCACTTAATATGTTGATCTGAAACGGCTTTGCATACGCAGACATACATCGGATGAGTCTCCCAGCACATGTTGTAAGAGTGTTTCTCATCATCTAAACATCAATGAGAATGATTGTCAAAATCTATAGCATTTCCAGTTGCTGAATGCTGAGTCGTTCGCCACTTCGCCGAAGCTGAATCCCGTAAGGGCTGAAGGCGTGATTGAGTTGGTTAACGACGGTTTGTCGTAAATCATCGTCTTCGAGATAGTCGCTAAAGGTGAGAAAGTCCCGTTCTACATGGCCACTGGCAACATTTCGCAACACGGTTTCAAACTTCTGCAAAAAGCGTGTCAATCCCTTCCGTGGAAGCCGAGTCGCAAGCTCCGTTAGCATCATGCCCAATTGGGCCTCATCCAATTTTTTGGGAAGCCGCCGCCGATCTAAATGCCGTGCGCTGTAAAGGGTAAAAAGTGCGGCCGCCTTACTTTTAGCCTCTACCTGAAAATCGTCCGACGATAAGCGTTGGGCAATATCGTTCAGCAATTGCGACAAATCATCGACGGCCGGTCGCGCCCCCCACTTCCCCACATCAAATCCCTCCAAATCAAGACGATGAATGCGTTCGGGTTGCTGCGAGAGCTGTAGAAATCCATCCCGAATGGCGCGGCTAAAATACTGTTCAGCATCGTTTTTAATCTCCTTATTCATCGACAGCGCCGCGTGAACTGTCTCGTAAATGTGATCGACCCATCGAGATTTATCGAGGGAAAAAATCGAGGGACTGAATCGCGGTTGGGGGGCAGAGGGGGGTGGAAGATGCCGAGGCGCGGTCGTTTCATCGGCATTGAAATGGTAGAGATAAAAGCTGGTTTCATCGCGAGTCCATTCAAATCGTCGTCCCAACTGGTCGTGTAACTCGCGAAATAACTTGAGCATTTGATGAGGTTTGGTCGCTTGTCCATCGAGGGTTTTTAATCCCCAGTCACGCCCATCTACCGTCAATCTTTCCCCCGTCAATGCCGTTCTGAGTAGTTGAACGATTTGCGCAAAATTTTTGGAAAGCACCTTGAATTGCAAGCGCTCTAGTACGCGCTGGAGGTCTTCTTCCACCGTATCCGAGGTTGACAATGTAGAAGTGAATGTGGGGGAAGCGGGCGGAATTGCTATCGGTGCGGGTTTAGGAAGTTCGAGCGGGCGCGAAATAATCATGATGTTGTCATCAGCCTGAATCTGCGTGAATCCGTTGCGCAACAACGCTAAACGCTCCCGTTGACGTTGTAATACCTGTTGAATCTGGACGCTGTGAGCAGGATTGTTGACAAAAATGAGGATTTCGTCGTGATCAAAAAAGTCGGTGTTGTCGATGAGTGGGGCAAGTTCGGGCAAGGTGGGCGTCGGGCCGTGGCGAAGTTTTAAGCGTTCCTCGGGTTTGGGACGAAAGTGCCAATCTTTACGGCCGTTGGGCGAAATGACCGTAATAAAGCTGATTTCTTGGGCAATAAAGGCGCGGCGTAACCCCGAATCCTCATTTTCAATGACCCGCGCCAGTTCTACCGCCACCGCTTCCTCCTTACAGTGAACTTGCAACGCGCCTCGATGTAAAAAGCTGCCTTGGCAAATTGGATTGTCGCCCTCGATCTGTACGCGCAGTTGGCGGGGTTTAAATCGCGCAATCGCCCTATGTAGGTCGATTTCCTCGCCACGCCCATCCCTCAACGCCAACCGTTCACTGGAAAATAGCGTACGCGTGAGATCGTAAATTTCTTCTTCAAGCGGCTTGCCAATGAAGGGGGATTCAATCAGTAATAGATTCATGAGATTTCACTTGACATTAGGAAGTAGGCGAATGACCGCGAAAACTCGACACTATGTCGTATCTCTTAGCCCATTTTAGCTCTGCACAAAGTTTTCTGGACAACGACTATGTTTGATTCTCGTCTTTTCGATGTGTTGGTGATCGGGGGCGGTCACGCAGGATGTGAAGCCGCTGCCGCCGCTGCCCGCATGGGGTGTCAGACCCTTTTATTAACCCAAAGCGCCGACGACTTAGGGCAAATGAGTTGTAATCCGGCGATTGGGGGGATTGGCAAAGGTCACTTGGTGAAGGAAATCGACGCCCTCGGCGGCATTATGGCCAAAGCCGCCGATGCTGCGGGCATTCAATTTCGGTTACTCAATCGCCGTAAAGGCCCTGCGGTGCGCGCTACTCGGGCTCAAGCGGATCGTTTGCGGTATCGCATGGCCATTCGTCGGTTGCTCGATACCTTTCCTAACTTGTTGATTTTTCAAGCTCCCGTTGTGGACATTCATCTCCAAGGGGAGCGGGTTTGCGGTGTCACGACCCAGACGGGATTACAGTTCCAGGGCAAAACCCTCGTGTTGACCGCCGGTACTTTTTTGAACGGCTTGATTCATGTGGGGTTACAGAATTATGTCGGTGGTCGGATGGGACAGGCGGCCTCAACACGGTTGGCGGACAAGCTCCGTTCCTTGGAACTGCCCGTAGGACGGCTGAAAACCGGTACGCCGCCGCGCATTGACGGTCGCACCATTGACTATGCCCAATTGATTCCCCAACCGGGCGATGAACCGCGTCCTGTTTTTTCATTTATGGGCAGTCGAGACGACCACCCGCCGCAAATCCCTTGTTGGTTGGCCTACACCAACGAAAATACCCATGACCTCATTCGACGCAATTTAGGGCGTTCTCCTATGTATTCGGGGGTGATTGAGGGGATTGGGCCACGGTACTGTCCATCAATAGAGGACAAAATCGTGCGGTTTGCCGACAAAACGCAGCATCAAATCTTTATTGAGCCAGAAGGGTTGGACACCCAAGAGATCTATCCCAATGGCATCTCCACAAGTCTGCCCTTTGATGTGCAAGTGGAATTAGTTCACTCAATCAAGGGGTTAGAGAACGCTCATCTCACCCGACCAGGTTACGCCATCGAATACGACTTTTTCGATCCCCGTGCCCTGAAGTACTCCTTAGAAACTCGCTCGATTCGGGGATTATTTTTTGCGGGTCAGATTAACGGCACGACGGGGTACGAAGAGGCCGCCGCACAGGGATTATTGGCAGGGGTGAATGCTGCGTTGCAGGCGACTGAACGCGATCCCTGGTGTCCTCGGCGGGATCAATCCTATTTGGGCGTATTGATCGACGATCTCATTACTCGGGGGGCCGATGAACCCTATCGCATGTTTACCAGCCGAGCCGAACATCGGTTATTGCTGCGCGAGGACAATGCGGATTTGCGTCTCACGCCTATGGGTCGGGAATTGGGATTGGTTGATGAGTCCCGTTGGGCGCACTTTTGCGAAAAACGAGATGCGATTGAACGGGAACTCCAGCGGCTTGATGGGACGTGGTTGCATCCCAATCACTTGCCCGACGATCCGACCGGTGGCGTGTTGGCGGCGCCGTTGAGTCGAGAAGCGCGGTTGAGCGATGTGTTGCGACGGCCAGAAATGGATTACCCAAAGTTGCGGCAGTTGCCCTACGGCGATTTGTGTGTTGACGACGAGGCGGTGGCCGAACAGGTCGAAACGCAGTGTAAGTATCAGGGCTACATTGCGCGGCAAACCGATGACATCCGCCGTACCCTCGCTCACGAAGCTCTAAAACTTCCCGAAGATTTGGATTACGAAAAGGTGGTTGGGCTGTCTAATGAGGTGCGTCAACGGCTTCAGCGCCTAAAACCCCACACCCTAGGACAGGCCAGTCGGTTGCCCGGTATCACGCCGGCTGCGATTTCGTTATTGCGAATCCATCTTAAAAAACGGGCGGCCTCCGCAAATGGCGCAATGCAAAGCGACGCTATTTAGCACAATTGCTATGCTGATATATGTGCCAACCCACTTTGTGCAGAGCAGATTCCGATGAAAATTACGGTGAATGTCGAGGCGACTCCGCAAGAGATGCGGGAGTTTTTGGGACTTCCCAATGTGCAGCCGCTACAAGACGAAATTATGAATAAGTTGCTAGAAAATATGCAGCGTGGCATTCCGCTGAATGGCGTCGATATGGCGACGATGATGAAACCCTTGTTGCCCGCGCATTTGCAGTCGATGGAAGTGGTTCAGAAGGCGTTTTGGGATGCTTTTTTGAAACAACAAAAAAATCCCGACCGCGACAATAATCCAAGTAATTCTTAAATGCGGTCGTCACCTGAGGAGGAAAACTACACCATGAATAGTACGCAGTCTGTTAACCGCCCAAAATCGCTCGGTAATCGCCATGTGCTTGTGGTCGATGACGAGCCCAACATTTTGTTATCCCTAGAATTTATTATGAAACAGGCGGGCTATCGGGTGGATACGGCTCCAGATGGTGAAATTGCCCTCGAACGATTTCGTCATCACTGTCCCGATTTGCTGTTATTGGATGTGATGATGCCGCGCAAAACGGGCTACGAAGTCTGTGAAACCGTACGCGCCAACCCCGATTGGTCACATGTCAAGATCATCATGTTGACGGCAAAAGGGCGCGACATTGAACGGGAAAAAGGCTTGGCGATGGGGGCCGACGATTACATCACTAAGCCCTTTGCGATTCAGGAAGTGGTGGCCAAAGTCGCCGAACTCCTCTCGGAAATGCCCTAGTGCTATGAACCGAATTCTTCCTTGGCTGCTTCTGCTGGTTGGGCCATTGGTACCGTTTTTTTGGCTCAGCATCGGACTGTACAACGAGCTACCTCAGTGGATTGCGGATCCAACGGCGCTTCAGCAGGCGAAAAATTGGTTAATCAATATCGGTGCGGCCATGATCGTCGCCCTATTTGTCGCGGCGGCGGCGCTGGAGAAGTTTTATTGGTTACCGTTATCCCGCGTAAAACATGGCACCAAAATTATTGCCCACGGCAATCCAGAACACGCCATTACCTTCGACGATTGGCATTGTTTGGGGGATTTACCCGATGTCATTGAGAAATTGGGCAAGCAAATCGGCAAATTACAGCGAGAAAGTGCCGGAGACGCGCGCGAGTTGGCCGTTCAAAAGGTTCAGCTTGAGACCGTTCTGCGAGAGCTATCAGAAGGCGTTCTGGTCTGTGATGCCGAGTATCGGATCATGCTCTACAACCATGCCGCCGCCCAATTGCTCTCCAAATCCCATGAATTGGGGTTAGGAAAAGCCCTGTTTGGGCTATTGGCAAAGGCCCCCGTGATGACGACCTTGAATCTGTTGCGGGAAAATCCGAGTCGTACCGATGCAGACTTTACCTGTGCATTGGTGGCGGACAGCGGTTTGGTGAACTGTCGGTTAGCGTTGCTTCCCAAAATCGGCAGTTTGAATGGCGCATTTGTGTTGACGATGCGTCACCTCGGCGTAGAACAGCATCTCCAAGATCGGCCCACCTTCAAAAATCGCACAGAAGATTTACGGCGTCCTTTGGCTAATTTGCGAGCCGCCGCAGAAAATTTGAGCAACTATCCCCAAATGGAACCCTGTCAGCGGGAGCGGTTTCAGCAGATCGTGGCCCAGGAAAGTCAGGTGTTAAGCGAAAAATTTGAGGCACTCTCCTTGGATTTGCGGGCCATTATCGGTGCGCAATGGCCGTTGACCGACATGCTCTCTAGTGATTTGCTGAATCAGCTCAACCGTCAACGTCAGTTGCATCAGCAGCCTTTAATCAAACTCATAGGCGATCCGCTCTGGCTGTGTGTGGATGGACACTCGCTGTTACTGCTTCTCGATTATCTGCTTTATCGGCTTTACAGCGTGCTCCCGGATGGGGTGAGTTTTGAAATGGAATGTCTGTTAGGCGACCGTCGCGTGTATCTAGACATTATTTGGGAAGGAAAACCGTTGCCCGTGCAGATAGTCGATGGTTGGCTCGAACAACCCCTTGATGATCTCGTCGCCGCAACCAATGGATTCCAAGTGTTGCGTCGGCACAACAGCGAATTGTGGAGCCAAGGGCATCGACGACGGGGCTATGCCATGTTGCGACTGCCCTTACCGGCCTCACAACGACAGTGGCAACCCCTGGTCACTTTGACCGAACGCCCTGAATTTTATGACTTTTCTCTCAATCTGGAGGCCGTCCCCGACGAGAATTGGAATGATCGACGGCTCTGTGACATTCCCTTTGTCGTATTCGATACCGAAACCACAGGGTTACGGCCCTCTGAAGGCGATGAAATCATTCAAATTGGGGCTGTACGGGTGTTGCGCGGGCGCGTGCTGCGGGGAGAAACCTACGAACAATTGGTTCATCCCGATAAGGTTATTCCCCTCGACTCCATCCGATTTCACGGTATCACGGACGATATGGTGAAAAATCAGCCGCGAATTTGCGAAGTTCTGGCGGTATTTCAGCGCTTTGTGGGCCAAGATTCGGTGCTGGTGGCGCACAACGCGGCGTTCGACATGAAGTTTCTGCGGTTGAAAGAGAAACGATGCGGGGTGACCTTCTCTAATCCCGTGCTCGACACGCTGTTGTTATCGAGTTTCCTGCACGACTACACCGACCAACATCATCTCGATGCCATTGCAGAACGTTTGGGGGTGGATATTAGCGGGCGGCACACGGCGTTGGGCGATGCGTTTGCGACGGCAGAGGTGTTTTTGCGGCTGCTAAAACTGCTCGAAGCTCAGGGCATCACCACTTTAGGCCAAGCCTTTGCGGCAGAGGCGAAAATGGTGGCGTTAAAGCGGTTACAGGCGGCCTTTTGAGGAGACGACGGTGGAAGAACGACTATTCGCCTTGACGATATTGGCATTATTTCTTCTGAACTATCCGTTGCTTGCCCTCTTTGACGGCGGGCGCTACGGAATCTGGCCCTTGCAATTTGGTTATCTTTTTGGGGCGTGGGTCGGAATCATTTTTCTCGCTTACCGCATTACCCGTTAGCGAACCCAGCGCCCTCCCCCCTCCAAGCAGGCGAATGCGATGACGCTATTAGCTTTATTAACGGCGACAGTTGGGTACGCCGTTTTTTTATTTTTGCTCGCGCAGTGGGCCGAACGATTAGCAAGTCGTGGGCGGTCACTTATCAATCATCCCGTTACTTACAGCCTATCTATTGGGGTGTACTGCACGGCGTGGACTTTTTACGGCAGCGTGGGGCTGGCTTCGACGCAGGGATTGGCCTTTTTGCCGATCTACTTGGGGCCAACCTTGGCGGCGCTACTGTTTCCGATCCTGTTGACCAAGCTGATTACAATCAGTCGCGCCCAACACATCACGTCGATTGCGGACTGGCTGTCGGCGCGTTATGGACAGAGCGTAGTCTTGGGGGCGTTGGCGACCACGGTCTTGGCTTTGGGCTTGACGCCTTATTTAGCAATTCAACTCAAGGCGATAGCGCATAGTTTTGTGGTATTGGCCCAGGGCGATATGCAGGCTCCGCCTTCGTTGTGGGTGGGATTGGGGGCGGGGGCCATTCTGGCAGTCTTTGCCATTTTATTTGGGACGCGACGTCTCGATGGTACGGAGCGACACGAAGGATTGGTGGCCGCGATTGCAGTGGAATCACTCGTGAAATTAGTGGCGTTTTTGGCGTTGGGGCTGTTTGTGACGGTGGGATTTTGGTCGGAGCTATCTCAAGTTTTCACGATGGACAAACCCCCTGCCGTCCTCGAATCCCTGTTTGCATTACGCAACACGAAAGAAAGTTACATCGAGTGGTTTAGTCTGAATTTGCTGGCTTTTGCGGCATTTTTTTGTTTACCGCGTCAGTTTCAGATGTTAGTCGTTGAAGGCAGGGTGGAGCATGTTCGTACAGCGACTTGGTTGTTTCCGCTGTATCTACTCTTGATTAACTTTTTTGTCTTACCAATAGCGATTGCAGGGCTACTTTACTTACCTTCGGGAACCCCGGCCGATTTATTTGTGCTCGCATTGCCGCTTTCCCAGGGGCATTTTGAACTTGCCTTACTGGTATTTATTGGGGGGATTTCGGCGGCGACTGGCATGGTGATCGTGGAAACTGTCGCATTAGCTACGATGGTTAGCAATAGTTTGGTTTTACCCTGGCTGGTCGCACAAAAGCGGTTTAAAGGGGATTTTACCCAATGGGTATTGACTATCCGCCGAATCGCAATTTGTTTATTAATTTCCTTGGGATTTTTCAACTTTGCCTTATTGGGGGACACCTACGCACTCGTTGCGATGGGATTGATTTCCTTTGTCGCAGCGGCACAACTCGCACCTGCCTTACTCATTGGGGCTTTTTGGAGTGGTGCACGTAAACAGGGGGCTATTCTGGGATTAAGTGCGGGATTTGTACTTTGGGCGTACACCTTGCTGTTACCTGCATTTGCGCGTTCTGGTTGGTTACCTATTGAATTTATTACCCAAGGCCCTTTGGGGTTGACTTTGCTGCGTCCTTACGAATTGTTTGGCTTAAAAGGCTTAGATCCTTACAGTCACGCATTGTTCTGGACGGGACTGGTCAATATCGGGGGGTTGGTCATAGGATCCCTGTGGGGTAAGGAAGGCGACCGAGAAAGATTAATTGCACGTCAATTCCTTGCCACTGCCCCAACTGCTGTGCTCATGGCGGCGAATAACAAAGTGACCGTAGCAATGTTAGGTAATGAATTGCAGCGATTTATTGGACCTGAACGGACGCAAGCCCTGTTTAAGGAATTGCTGGTTTCAGAGGAAAATCCGCACCAGCCCGCGTCATCGGAGCTATTGCATCGTGCAGAACAGCGATTGGCGGGTGCTGTGGGAGCCGCCGCCGCTCGAATCGCGATGGGCGCCTTAATGCCGCAGGGGCAACCTCAATGGCGTGAGGTTCAGGAAATGTTGGATGAAAGTGCGCAGGTTCGGGCGTACAGCCGTGAATTGGAGGCGCGATCACAGGAATTGGCGTTAGCGACGGCCGAGCTTCGGGCGGCCAATGCGCAGCTACAACAATTGGATCGTTTGAAGGATGAGTTTATTTCGACGGTGACCCATGAATTGCGCACGCCATTAACTTCGATCCGAGCTTTTTCAGACATTCTATTAGCCAATCCCGATTTGCCGATAGAACAGCGGCAGTCGTTTTTAGGGATTGTTGCGAAGGAGAGCGACCGTTTAACGCGCCTTATCAATCAAGTGCTCGATTTGGCCAAGCTCGAATCAGGGCAAGCGCAGTTAACCTGTCAGGCAATCGAATTACGGGCTTTAACCCAAGAAGCGATTAATATGACAGGGCAATTATTTCGGGAGCGCGAAATAAGCCTCGACTTTATTTCGCCGCCCGAATTGTCGCTTTATGGCGACGCGGACCGCCTCACGCAGGTGGTGGTGAATTTGCTGTCGAACGCGGCAAAATTCTGCCCAGCCAAGGGAAAAGTGACCGTTACCTTGCAAGCGACGATCAATGGAGTTTCGTTATCGGTCAGCGATACCGGTCCGGGGATCCCCAGATTGCAACAGGCGCAAATTTTTGAAAAATTCCATCAAGTCCAAGATATTCAACGGGGTAAACCCGCCGGGACCGGATTAGGACTCCCCATTTGTGCGCGCATTATTGAAGCGCATCGGGGACGCATTTGGGTCGAAAGCGAGGAAGGTCAAGGGGCGACGTTTTTCATCGAATTGCCTCATGAATGTGCGTTCACTCAAGACATCGTTGCTCGGTAAATTCAGTCCCAATTTAGGCCGTTGAATTAGGCTCAACGGCTTTTTCTATCGCCCAAACATTAGAGGTTTTCTATGTCGTATCGCTTGCGGCGCGGGCTATTTGCCTTGCTATTTATGGCCACAATGGTCGTTCTCATGACGGCCTTAGTGAATATCTTAAAAGTGGATGGATTTGGCATTATCGATTTTCTGCTAGTCGTTTTATTTGCACTGACAATTCCCTGGGGCGTCATTGGGTTATGGAATGCTTTAATTGGTTTAGGAATTCTGTATTGCTATCGCGATCCTCTGAAAATCGTCGCACCGTTAGCGCGGGAGATTACCCCTCACGCATCTCTCAAAGGGCGCACCGCCGTAGTAATGTTAGCGTGTAACGAAAATCCAGAACGCATTTTCAGACATCTACAAGCCACTGAAGCCAGTATAGAAACTACGGGTCATGGGGAATCGTTCGAGTATTTTCTGTTAAGTGACACGCAGAATCCCGAATTGGCGGCTGAAGAAGCCCGGCGATTTGCACAGTGGCAGGCGGTGGATGCCCGTCCTGAACGGTTGCATTATCGTCGGCGTCCCGAAAATAAAGACTTCAAAACGGGGAATTTGTGGGAGTTTCTGGAGACCTGGGGACCTCAATTCGATTATCTACTGGTACTCGATGCAGACAGTCTGATGGGGGGGGAATTGGTCGTGCGATTGACCCACATCATGGAGCAACACCCGCGTGTAGGCATCTTGCAGACATTAGTGGTGGGCTTGCCAGCCGTTAGCCCGTTCACGCGGATTTTTCAATTCGGAATGCGTCATGGGATGCGTAGTTATACGACGGGAAGTGCGTGGTGGCTGGGACCCTTTGGGCCGTATTGGGGGCACAACGCATTGATTCGGATAGCGCCGTTTATAGAACACTGCAAGCTCCCCACATTGCCAGGTAAACCGCCCATGGGGGGCCAAATTTTGAGTCACGATCAAGTAGAAGCAATTCTGATGCGTCGTGGCGGCTATGAAGTATGGGTGTTGCCCGAAGAGGATCAGAGTTATGAGGAAAATCCCCCGACGCTCCCCGATTTCATCAAGCGTGATCTGCGTTGGTGCAATGGCAACATGCAATATCTGAAGCTGTTTCCGATGCTGAAGAACATCACGATCATGGATCGCATCCAGTTGTTGCTCGCCATCATGATGTACACCTCTGCCCCATTATGGTTTGCGTTTCTGCTGTTGGGACTGATAAAAGCGATCATTTGGGGAGTTGAGGGGGCGGGCAGTTACGAAGCAGTGACATTATTTGCCGTCATGATGGCAATTACCTTCTCGCCCAAGATCTGCGGCATTGTGGATATTCTGTTGCGAGCAGACACCCGTAAAGCCTACGGAGGGCCTGGGCGCATTGCGCTCAGTACCTTGATTGAAACCCTTTTCTCATTTCTGATCGGTCCGATTATGGCGCTTTCTCAGACCATTTTTATTGCCGGTCTGACCAAGTAAGCCGATTACTTCGGCATGCCCGTGTTTC
>CAZTIH010000008.1:34831-37081 GCA_964613675.1 uncultured Candidatus Competibacteraceae bacterium | reverse complement strand
CTCCGCCTGTATCCCCCCAAATTGGGCCTGTAACGCGGGGAATAAATGGCCGTTCAACGCCACGTGGTTTACCCCCATCCATCGGCGAAAAAACCCAAAGGGCGTGTCGTGAAAATCTACGACGGCAATGACGCCATTGGGCGCTAAATCCCGTTGCACGTGCTGTAAAACGGCTTCCCAGCCCGGATTAATCATCGTCAAGCAGTAGGAAAATAGGACGACATCATAGGCCCCTTCGCTCAAAGGCGCGTCGTAAAGCTGATGCTTGAGGGTGACCTGAGGCTGTAGGGTCGCCACGCGCTTGGACGCCCGTTGCAACATATCTTCTGAGAGATCAAGCCCGGTAAGTTGCGCATTCGGAAAGGTCTTTGCGAGGGCCAGTAGATTCGTCCCCGTTCCACAGCCAATCTCCAAAATGTTCTGAGGCGAGGGCGTCACCGCCTTCAAACGGTCGATGATTCCTTGACGTCCAAAGATAAACGACCAACGTGTCGCGTCGTAAATTTTGGCGTGAAACCGATAGTAACCAACGAGGGCACTCATCTATTTCACCTGCCCAAAATGCAAACTCGCATAGGTGCCCACGCGATCGGTCAAATGCAGATTTTGGGTGGGTTCATCAATGAAATCAATGGCTTGCTTAACATTCTCAGGGAGAAAATCGATGTTTTCCCCTGCAGAACGCAAAAGCACCTTGGCTTTAGGGGCCGCGTTTTGGAGAATGGCGTCCCACTCTTCGGCTAGGGCCTTGGGATCGTGCCACGCCAGCCAATCCTGGTGGTCGAGTAAAATAAAATGGGTGTATTGATCGGGGTTCTGCTGCAAAAACTGCGTGATGGTCTGGGTGTGCAGATGAACTTTATCCGCATTGGCCTTCAGAAGAGGCCAATTTTCTTCCTTCAGATAGTTCGGACAGCAATCCGGCGTGTAGTGCCCCGTTAAATAAACCCGCCAAAAATAATTGTCTTGGATGGGGAGTTCGGTGAGGACATGGCGCAGTTGACGGTTTACAAATTCGGCCATGCCGCCGGGATAACGTTCGTTGACTAAGCGAATTTGAGGGCGCGGTACGCCCAACATGGCCAGCGCCGCCGGCTGTTTCACCAACCATGAACTAAACCGTCCCCACAACTCGGGTTCGATTTGATTGTAGATGGCGCGTTGTTCATCGAGATTTTTTGCATCGGCTAACGCAAAGAGCTTTTCTTTTAACCCCTTCTTCGATCGGAAAAAATATCGCGTTAAAATCCACGCAATCGTGCCCGAGCTGCCGTGATAGTAAAATGATGTTTTACGGCCTCGGCGTTCAAAATAACGCAGCTTTTTATCCCAAAATTTTTGGGCAGCCTCGCTCAATTGATCCCGCACCGTTTGGTAAATTTTTTGGGCGTCTGGGTGATAACCATCGCCAAACAGCGCAAATAAATCCCGAAACTCCCCCCGTTTGATGAGCGCCAATTTCAGTTCCAATAAGGCGTTTTGGCGCGGATTCATGTCGATGGTGTGAATGGCGGCGGGTTGGTCGAGGAGGTAATCCAACGCATTGCAGCCCGCACTCGTGATCATCACGATTTTGCTCTGTTCATCGAACTGCAAAAGCTGACGGTCGATGCGCGGGTCTTCCCAACAGGTGTTGTAAATCAAGTAATTACGGTGAACCGCCTTAAATACAATGTCGTGAGTGGTATGCCAAAGTTGCTTACCAAGCCGCACGGGAAGGGCGGGTTTTTTTTGGGGATGGGCGTGGGACATGGACTGTTCCGCTGGGTAAAGGGCTTTAAGGGGCCGTAAAATTAAGGAAAACCCCTATCTTAAGGCAATTTGTGGGTATCTTCATGGTGATGCGGGTGGGTACGCTCAATCATGTGGCGAATAAACCCAGGCATTCGGTGTTTTAACTGATCGAGCCGTTCAGAAAGGTGAGGGTAACGCTGTCGAAGCCATCGCAACCCCTGGCGAACATACAAACTCGAAGACACCATCAGCGATAGACCAATGAGAATCAGGGGAATTCCTAACGGGAGCGGCAACGGAAATAGCAGTAGCCCCAAAATGAAAACCGTTAATCCCGAGCAAAATAAAAGGATGCGCTGCATAAGCATTCCGCAGGAAAGGGGCAAAGAAAAAAAGTTAACCAGGGTCAGCAACATAAGGTAAGGGGTTACCCCTCAGGGAAGTGAACGAAGACTTTTTTGGGAAAAATCCGTCTTTCTGGGACGACCTCTCCTAGATCTAATGTATCGCTTAAGA
>CAZTIH010000008.1:0-34821 GCA_964613675.1 uncultured Candidatus Competibacteraceae bacterium | reverse complement strand
GAGTATGGAGTATGACAATCATGCACGCTGTCCCCCCCTGAGTTGAGCCACTTCAGTGAGCATCATGCGCTTCTCGCGGGCAGTGTGACGCGACCTCCCCGTTGTGTAAGAAATTTGTGGCAAATTCCGCATTTTTCGACACGCGAGCACAATCCATGTGGACGACGAACCAACATAACGACGGTAGCTTATGGGTAACCGGTGAAGGGCTATTCGACGCTAAATCCTTAGTGACCCTCACGAATGTCCTTATTGGCCTGTCGCCAACCGATGCCCTCGTGCTCGATTTGCGGGCTGTCCACTGGGGCGAAAAATGGCCGACCGGGTGGCAGTCGCTCATCCAGTATGTGGCTACCCTGCGCATGGCCGTGGTGTTGGGGGCGCATGCCAGCGAATGGGGCTGGTACCTGGCATGGGCCAGTCCCACCTGGGTAGCACTCGATGTCCCGCCGGTACCGCGTTCACCCTTGGGAAAGTGGTTGCTACAGCGGGGCGGATCTCGTGGACGCGGGGGATTTGTGGGAACGGATCGGGTGACACGGGCGATTCGTCGTCAACAATTGCAGTCGCTTCAACCAAAGCCCCTCGATTGGGGAATACGCCGTCAACTGACTCAAGCGTGGCAACACCATCTTTCTCCCCCAAACACCCTGGCGCACGCGCTCGCTACGCTGAATCACCTACCGTCCGCCCTCCCTACCCTGGCCCCTCCCCCGCGACCTATTCATCTCCAGACGAACGATGTGGCGTGGATTTTACAGTTGGTCATGCGGGGGATCTCCGTACACCTACATCCTCGCCACGCAGAGACATTAGCCGCCAAGCTCCAACCCCATTACCGTCGGTTCCCGAAATGGATCGGGCAACGGGTGTCGTTTGCGCCGCCCATCGCCGACGAACCTTCTGTGCCGACAACCGCGTTATTGATCGCCCTGGATCGTGAACACAACGGGTACTGGCGTTATCAGGGCAAGACGGAAGCGCTCTCTCGACGGGGAGATTTATGGGATTGCCCCCACTGTCCGGCCCTTTTGGAAACCGTGATTCAGATCGTCGGGGGAGAGTGGGTGCCCGATAGTGCACCAATTGTGGATGTACTTGGGGGGGTGTATGTGAACACGGCGGCGGATCTCTTAGCGTCGGGCGTATCGGTCTCCCTCATCGAACGGGCAGGTCGGTCTTTGGGATTGACGACGGGACCGTTGACTTATTTGGACGACTGGGGTGCGGATCGTGCGGAAGCGAGGATCGAACAGATGACGGCGCGGGGGATGATGGACGAGCCCCACCGATTGCTATCGCTCTTACGGGCGGATGAACGCTATGGCCGCCGTGTGCAGCGGGGAATTTATCGTTACGGTGCAGGGCGACGATGGGGCGTGGATCCGCAAACCTATCGGTTATTGCAACGTTGGCCGCAGCCCACACAACCGCCGTTATCCGAGGTGCGTGCCCGCTTTGCCCATGCGTTTCAACAGGCTCGTTTACGGCTCCAACCCCGTTACGGTGCCTCGGTGATCGAGCGCGTATGGGGACGGGGACTGCCCGATCAAAATGCACTTTTTTAGTGCAAAACCGAGCGGGTTGTGCACTAAAAAAGCGCAATATCGTAAAAGATACGGGGGATTTTTTGTTTCAAAACCGACAATGCAAAGGCAAATGTTTATTTTGCCTCATAAAAGTTGAGTGCTGGCATAGGGAATGCAAAAACGCCTACGGTATTCTTTAACCCTTGACCTCGGAGTTTTCGCGATGAATTTTCGGAAATCGGCTACGCCTGTGCTGTTCTCTGCGGGCCTGTTGTGCAGCGTTCTGCCTGCCCTGGGCTTTGCTCAAGACACGATCAAAATTGGCGTGTTGCACTCGCTTTCGGGGACCATGGCCATTAGTGAAACCACTCTCAAAGATACGGTTTTGATGCTCGTCGAAGCCCAAAACCAACGGGGGGGGGTTATTGGGCAAACCGATTGAGGCGGTCGTCGTCGATCCCGCTTCAAACTGGCCTTTGTTTGCCGAACGCGCCCGTAGCCTCATCACGCAAGATGGGGTCGCCGCCATTTTTGGTTGCTGGACTTCGGTCTCTCGAAAAGCCGTGTTACCCGTCATCGAGGAGTTGAACGGAATTTTGTTTTATCCAGTGCAGTACGAGGGAGAAGAGTCGTCGCGCAATGTGTTTTATACCGGGGCAGCGCCCAATCAGCAGGCCATTCCCGCCGTCGAATATCTGATGAACGAAATCGGCGTAGAGCGTTGGGTACTTGCGGGCACTGACTACGTTTACCCCCGCACGACCAATCGCATTTTGGAAGCGTTTCTGCTCGCGAAAGGCGTGGCGGCTGAGGACATCATGATTAACTACACGCCCTTTGGTCATTCGGATTGGCAGTCCATCGTCGCCGACATCAAGCGCTTTGGGTCTGAAGGGCGTAAAACCGCCGTGGTGTCCACGATCAACGGCGATGCCAACGTGCCGTTCTATCGCGAGTTGGGTAACCAAGGGGTGTCCGCTCAAGATATTCCCGTCGTCGCTTTTTCCGTGGGTGAGGAAGAGTTATCCGGGTTGGATACGGCACCGTTAGTCGGTCACTTAGCGGCGTGGAACTATTTCATGAGCCTAGACACGCCCGAAAACGAAGAATTTATCGAGGCTTGGCACACATTTATTGGCGATGAAAATCGCGTGACCAACGATCGGCTTCAATATGTGGGTGAAAGCGGTGGAGAAAGCGGGCACCACAGATGCCACCGCCGTTCAGGACGCGATCATTGGCATTGCCGTTCCGAATTTATCCGGGGGATTTTCTGCCATGATGCCCAATCACCACATCACCAAACCCGTGTTCATCGGCGAAATTCAGGACGACGGCCAGTTTGAAGTGGTTTGGCAGACATCGGGTTTAGTGATGGGAGATGCCTGGTCCGATTATTTAGAAAGTTCCAAAGACCTCACCGCCGACTGGACCGCCCCCCTGCGCTGTGGCAACTACAACGTCAGAACCGGTCAGTGTGCAGGTCAAAATTACTAATCTTTGGTGTCGCTGCGTCCGCTCAACGGGTTGCGTAGCGGTTCCCCTTCTATGCGAATTTTGTGGATTTTAATGGTATGGGGGGGGGTGATGCTGCCTGCTTACGCCGCCCTCAATCCCGACACCCTCGCACTGCTCAGCGACAATCGCTTTCCCGTCAAAATTGAGGCGGTCACCGAACTCATGCAGCAAGACCCTGACCGTGCCGAACCCATTCTTCGGGGCTTACTGGCAGGGACGGTGCATTTCCGCCGAACCGATAACCGCATTATGGAGGTCGTCGATCAGCAGGTGACGGATCTGCTGACGGGCGAACCCCCTGACGACGTTAATCGACGGGACTTACGGCGCGTGACCCTTAACAATGCCCTGCGTCGAACGATCAATCGGTTGTTGTCCATTCGGCAGTTCAACCACCCCAATGCGCATATTCGCTTACAGGCGGTTCGTTCTCAGTTCAGAAATCTCGATGACGATACCTTGGCGTTATTGCGCGAATTGCACCCTGCGGAAACGAATGTCGCGGTAAAACAGGCCATCACGACAGCGCTGGCATTGGGGGACTTGCAGGGAAATGATCGCGATCGGCAGTTGGCCGCCATCGAGGTGTTACAACACGAACTCGACCCCAGCGTGCGCAATCGACTAACGACGCTGCGCCAGCAAACCGCCGATGAAACCGTGCGTGCGGCAACAGAACAGGCCCTCGCTGCCATTGACCGTCAGCGTAACTTTTACGGTCATGTCGAAACCCTCTTTTTTGGATTGAGCTTGGGATCCGTGCTCGTGCTTTCGGCGATTGGGTTGGCCATTACGTTTGGCGTGATGGGTGTCATCAACATGGCTCATGGCGAACTCATCATGATCGGTGCCTATACAACCTATGTCGTTCAACAGCTCATGCCACAGTGGATCGACATTTCCGTACTCATTGCGATTCCCTTGGCTTTTGGGGTGGCGGGACTCTGTGGGATGGTGATTCAACAGGGCGTGTTGCGGTTTCTCGCGGGGCGCCCTCTCGAAACGTTGCTAGCGACCTTTGGGATTAGTCTCATTTTGCAACAGACCGTCAGAACCTTGTTCTCGCCACTCAACCGCTCGGTCACCACGCCCAGTTGGATGTCGGGATCGGTGGAAATCAATAGCGTGCTCTCGTTGACCCTCAATCGGTTGTACATCTTGGCGTTTTGTCTCGTGGTTTTTGCCGCCTTGCTGCTCATCCTTAAGCGAACGGCGTTGGGATTACAGGTTCGGGCGGTGTCACAAAATCGGGCGATGGCGCGGGCGATGGGCGTGCGTTCCCAATGGGTTGATGCTATGACCTTTGGATTAGGGTCGGGGATTGCCGGGGTGGCTGGGGTGGCGTTGTCCCAATTAACCAATGTAGGCCCCAATCTCGGTCAAACCTATATCATCGACGCCTTTATGGTGGTGGTATTTGGAGGAGTGGGCAATTTGTGGGGCACCCTCATAGGGGGGATGGGACTCGGTGTCGCGACCAAATTCCTCGAACCGTGGACAGGCGCCGTCCTCGCTAAAATCGTCATTCTGGTGTTCATCATTTTGTTTATTCAGAAACGCCCACGGGGATTGTTTCCCCAAAAAGGCCGGGCGGTCGAAGGCTAATCATGGCGATCTTACGGGTCTTAAAAAACGATTTAGGGGGCAAAATTTTGTTGTCCCTTTTGGGAATTCTCATCATCGGGGTTCCCTTACTCAACTTAGCGGTTCCCCCCGATTCGCCTTACCACGTACCGACTCACCTCGTTTTATTGCTCGGGAAATTTTTGACTTATGGGCTACTTGCGCTATCGGTCGATCTCATTTGGGGCTATCTCGGCGTATTGAGTTTGGGACACGGTGCTTTCTTCGCCCTCGGCGGGTATGCCATGGGGATGTATCTCATGCGGCAAATTGGGGAACGGGGCGTTTACGGTCACCCGGTGTTACCGGACTTCATGGTGTTCCTCAATTGGACTGAGCTGCCGTGGTTTTGGTACGGCATGAACCTCTTTCCCTTTGCCTTGCTGATGGTGGTGGTTGTGCCGGGGGTTTTGGCATTTTTGTTTGGGTACTTTGCGTTTCGGTCTCGCGTCACGGGGGTGTACTTCTCGATCATTTCCCAAGCCCTGACCTATGCCTTATTACTCGCCTTTTTTCGCAACGAAATGGGCTTTGGCGGCAACAATGGATTGACGGATTTCAAAGACATTTTGGGGTTCAATCTGCAATCAGACACCACGAGGGTCGTGCTTTTTATCTTGTCGGGGCTTGCCTTGATGGGAGGCTACCTCCTCTGTCGGGCACTCACCGTCTCCCGATTGGGTCGAGTGGCTGTCGCCATTCGCGATGCCGAAAACCGCACCCTGTTTATTGGCTATCGAGTGGATCACATCAAAGTCGCGATTTTCACCTTTTCGGCGATGTTGGCGGGGGTGGCGGGGGCGTTGTATGTACCCCAGGTAGGCATTATCAACCCGGGCGAATTTTCCCCGTTAAACTCGATTGAAGTCGTGATTTGGGTTGCGGTTGGCGGGCGAGGCACACTTTACGGTGCGATCATCGGCGCGTTACTGGTCAATTACGCCAAAACTTACTTTACGACCGCGTTCCCTGAAATTTGGCTATTTTTCTTGGGCGCATTGTTTGTGCTAGCCACTTTATTCCTCCCCAACGGAATGGTCGGTCTCCTGCGCCGTAAGGAATCCTCATGAGCGACCTCCTTCACGAAACCCCGCATCCAACACCTAATCTCGACCTTAGTCACAAAACGATTTTGTACCTGGAAGATGTTTCGGTGGCTTTTGATGGATTTAAGGCGATTAACCACCTTAATTTGTACCTAGATGATGGTGAACTCCGCTGCATCATTGGCCCAAATGGGGCGGGAAAAACGACCATGATGGACATCATTACCGGTAAGACGCGACCCGATAGCGGTACGGTTTGGTTTGGTCAAAAAATCAACCTCCTCAAACTGACCGAACCCGAAATTGCGCGGGCGGGTATTGGCCGAAAATTTCAGAAACCCACAGTCTTTGAACCGCTGACGGTTTTTGAAAACTTGGAGCTCGCCATGGACGCCCCTAAAACCCTCTGGTCCACCTTGACAGCCCGTTTATCTGGGGAACAACGGGATCGCATCTTTGAAGTGTTAACGACGATTGGCTTGACGGCAGAGGCTCAACGACCAGCGCGGGTATTGTCCCATGGCCAGAAACAGTGGCTCGAAATCGGCATGTTGTTGATGCAAAACCCGAGGTTATTGCTGGTCGATGAGCCAGTTGCCGGGATGACCCATCAGGAAATGGAACGAACCGCAACTCTATTAAATGCCCTTGCGGGTCTGCATACAGTAGTCGTGGTGGAGCACGACATGGATTTTGTTCGGTCAATTGCCCGTCGCGTAACCGTGTTACATCAGGGGTCCGTGTTGGCCGAAGGCACCATGGACGATGTACAGCACAATGAAAAAGTGATCGAGGTGTATTTAGGGGGGCAAAATCCATGTTGAGCGGGGCTTTCAAGCGCCGATTTCGCCCGTACTTTGGAGGAGTCCATCTATGTTAACGGTCTCGGAACTAAACCAATTTTACGGCCAAAGCCACACCTTATGGGATGTGGATATGACCGTCCCCGAGGGGAAATGCACCGTGTTGATGGGCCGCAACGGGGTCGGTAAAACCACTTTACTCAATGTCATCATGGGGTTACGGGCGGCTTCATCGGGAGAGGTGCGTTATCGCGACCAAGCCTTGTTACGTCGTTCCGCCGAAGATCGCGCCGCGTTGGGGATGGGTTATGTCCCTCAGGGCCGACAGATTTTTCCCTTACTTACAGTGGCAGAAAATTTGCAAATTGGGCTGCCCATCCGCAAAGAGCGGCGAGCAAGGGTACCGGAATTTATTTTTGAATTGTTTCCCGTGCTCAAAACCATGCTCAAGCGGCGGGGGGGCGATCTCTCGGGGGGACAACAACAGCAGCTCGCGATTGCACGGGCGTTAGTCATCGACCCCAAACTCTTGATTCTGGACGAACCCACCGAGGGCATTCAGCCCAATGTCGTCCAGCAAATTGGGGAGGTCATTCGCACCCTAAACCGTGAGATGGGCCTAACTGTGTTGTTGGTCGAGCAAAAATTGCCCTTCGTGCGACGGGTAGCCGATGGCTTTGTGATTTTGGATCGGGGACGACAGGTCGCCTCGGGCGAAATCCACACCCTCGATGAGTCGTTGATCCAACAATATCTAACGGTCTAATGACACGCGCTGACGGCGATGGGCACATTTACGCGACGCCGTTCTCTTCTGCGCCGCAGCAACTCTCGGAGATTCATCCCGACGCAGCGCTTGAGGAGGGCCGTCACTGGCAAGCACACATCGCACTCGAACTCGCCTGTGATGCCCGTCGAACCTTTGTGGCTTATCAAACCCATAGTGGTCCGCTGAGAATTCAACGCCCCTTTTATCCTGAAGGCTTTCCCTGTCATCTCTATCTATTGCACCCACCGGGCGGCGTGGTCGGCGGGGATAGGTTGATGACCACAATTCGGGTTCGTCCCCAAGCCCACATCTTGGTGACCCAACCCGGTGCCACCAAGCTCTATCGCAGCGATGGTCGAGTGGCCCAGCTCCATCAACAAATTACGGTGGAGACCAACGCAATCTGCGAGTGGTTACCTCAAGAAACCATCGCGTTTAACGGAACACAGACCCAAATCACCACTGCATTTCAATTGACTTCCACGGCGAAGTTGGCCGCATGGGAAGTGCTTTGCTTAGGGCGTCCGGCCTGTTCTGAAGCCTTCACCACCGGTGCGCTGGAAAGCCGATTACAGGTGTCATGGGATAAACGACCTTTGTTATGGGAACGCCTACGGCTGATGCAACCCCATGCGTGTCGACGATTGCTCGGGGACTTCCCGGTGATGGGCAATTTTCTATTATTCCCCGCAGACGCCGCGCTATTGGAGGCAGTGCGTTCATGGATTGACGCATTTTCGCGAGATCACGCCCTCGACAACACCATCCCAATAGGCGTCACGCGGCTGGAGGATTTACTCGTCTTACGGATGCTCTCGCCGTCCACCGCATTAACCCTCGATTTATTTCGGCAGTTGTGGCGTCAAATCCGTCCTTCGTGGTGCGGACTTACCCCCTCGATGCCCCGTATTTGGCGGGCGTAGCTTGTGAAATCGCTTGGGGAAACCGACGCATTCGCTGTGAACTTCTCGGTAGAAACCGACGCATTCGCTGTGAACTTCTCGGTAGAAACCGACGCATTCGCCGTGGAATCGCATCAGAACCCCGGATCTCCAAGACACATCCCGCTTCATTTCCCTCTTCATCCAAAGGAGCGCATCCAGTGGAACTTACGCCACGAGAGAAAGATAAGTTGCTCATCTTCACGGCGGCTCTACTCGCAGAACGCCGTAAAGCACGGGGCCTTAAACTCAATTATCCCGAAGCCGTTGCTTACCTGTCCGCCGCCATCCTAGAAGGGGCACGCGATGGACGAACCGTCGCCGAATTAATGAACGAAGGAACGACGCTATTAACCCACGATGAGGTGATGGAGGGGGTTCCCGAATTGATTCCCGAAATCCAAGTGGAAGCGACTTTCCCCGATGGCACGAAACTCGTCACCGTTCACAACCCCATTCGTCCCAAATGCCTGAATGGCGGTGTTAACACATTTGCCGACGGGACGGTCACCGAATCTCCTGAACCCCCAGTGACCCTCATTCCTGGAGAAGTCCTCGTTGCGTTGGCGGCGGAAATCGAGCTGAATCTGGGGAGACCTCGAATCCGTTTAACCGTCGCCAATACGGGGGATCGACCGATTCAGGTCGGTTCGCATTATCACTTTTACGAAACCAACGCGGCCCTGCAATTTGACCGCGAACCCACCAAGGGCTTCCGTCTCAATATTCCCGCCGGAACCGCCGTGCGTTTTGAGCCGGGCCAAACGCGGGACATCGAACTCGTGGCCTATGCGGGAGAACGCCAAGTGTATGGGTTTCGCGGTCAGGTGATGGGCCCCCTTGAGGTGCAAGCGCCATGACCACATTGTCCAGAACGGCTTACGCTGAACTCTACGGCCCAACCGTCGGAGATCGCGTGCGACTTGCCGATACCGCTTTGTTTTTACAGGTCGAACGGGACTTTACCCAATATGGTGAAGAGGTCACCTTTGGGGGCGGTAAAGTCATTCGGGACGGCATGGGCCAAAGTCAACGCGGCGATGCCGAAACCCTCGATCTCGTCCTCACCAACGCCCTCGTCGTGGACTATACCGGGATTTTTAAGGCCGATATTGGCATTAAGGGGGGACGGATTGTCTCCCTAGGCAAGGCGGGTAACCCAGACATCCAATCCCATGTCGATGGCGTGATTGGCCCTGGCACCGAAGTCATTGCCGCTGAGGGCCAAATCGTGACTGCGGGGGGAATTGATGCCCACATCCACTTCATTTGTCCCCAACAGGTTGATGACGCGCTGGCATCCGGATTGACCACGATTTTTGGGGGGGGCACCGGGCCTGCGACAGGCACCAATGCCACGACCTGTACCCCAGGAATTTGGCATCTCCATCGAATGTTACAAGCCGCCGACAGCCTTCCCCTCAATTTGGGGTTTTTGGGGAAAGGAAACGCGAGTTTGCCCCGTGCCCTAGAAGAACAAATGGTGGCGGGCGCGATGGGACTCAAACTCCACGAAGATTGGGGATCGACCCCCGCCGCCATTGATAACTGCTTAAATGTCGCGGAAAAATTTGATGTCCAGGTGGCGATCCACACCGATACGCTCAACGAATCGGGGTTTGTGGAAGATACGCTCAAAGCGATTAATGGCCGTACCATTCACACCTATCACACTGAAGGCGCCGGGGGAGGACATGCCCCAGACATCATTCGGGCCTGTGGTTCACAGAATGTCTTGCCCTCGTCCACCAATCCCACGCGCCCCTACACCGTAAACACGGTCGACGAACATCTCGACATGCTCATGGTATGTCACCATCTCAACCCTGCGGTGGCCGAGGATGTCGCATTTGCCGAATCGCGCATTCGGCGGGAAACCATTGCAGCGGAGGATATTCTTCACGATTTAGGGGCCTTTTCCATGATCGCCTCGGACTCCCAAGCGATGGGGCGGGTTGGCGAAGTGATTACGAGAACTTGGCAGACGGCCCACAAAATGAAAGTTCAGCGGGGCAGCTTGAAGGGCGATCCTGCCGAACACGACAATCTGCGCATCAAACGTTACCTAGCGAAGTACACTATTAACCCCGCAATTGCTCATGGGATTGCCCATGAAGTGGGGTCGATTGAGGTGGGCAAACTCGCAGATTTGGTGCTTTGGAAACCGGCTTTTTTCGGGGTCAAACCGTCTTTAATTGTCAAGGGGGGCTTGATTGTAGTGGCGGCCATGGGCGACCCCAATGCGTCGATTCCCACCCCACAACCCGTCCATTACCGCCCCATGTTTGGGACTTTTGGCCGCGCCCGAACGGCAACGCGGATGACCTTCTTGCCGAAAATCGCCATTGAACGCGATCTCCCCGCACAACTGGACTTGCAGTCGCTAGTGGGGACGGTGAAGGACTGTCGAACGGTCACAAAATCCCAGATGAAGCTCAATGACTATTGTCCTGTGATTGAAGTCGATTCCCAAACTTATGTCGTGCGGGCCGATGGGGTGGCGTTGACCTGTGAACCTGCTTCGGTGCTGCCTTTGGCACAGCGTTATTTCCTGTTCTAGTTGTCCTACGCCGCCGCACATGTAGGGCTTGTCTTGACACCCTCCCCACCTGAGTTATTGGCAGGGAGGTATCTGAATGGGCACTCAACAGAGAACTTTTTATC
This sequence comes from uncultured Candidatus Competibacteraceae bacterium, assembly GCA_964613675.1. Taxonomy (GTDB): domain Bacteria; phylum Pseudomonadota; class Gammaproteobacteria; order Competibacterales; family Competibacteraceae; genus DAIUCA01. The sequence continues at coordinate 23,928 of CAZTIH010000008.1, read as the reverse complement.
ACTATGAGTATGATTGAATTAACCAAATGTTTGATTTCTACGGTTCCCGTCCACACGACCGTCACGCTCACTTATGAGCAACGGACTAAAAGTCGGTTACGTACCCGAACTGACCGTGGGGACGAAGTGGGATTATTCCAGCCCCGAGGGCAAATTTTGCGAACGGGGGATCGGTTGCAGTCCGAAGCGGGGGATTTTTGTGTCGAAGTTCGGGCGGCGGCGGAGACCGTTTCGCGGGTTTCGGGCGGAGATCTCCTCACCCGTGCGCGGGCCTGTTACCACCTGGGAAACCGTCATGTGGCGCTCCAAATTACTGAAACGGAACTCTATTATCTCCACGATCATGTGTTGGACGATCTCGTGAGACAGCTTGGGTTAATCGTGACGGTGGATGCCCTGCCGTTTGAACCCGAAATCGGGGCGTATGGCGGTTCGGGGCACTTCGCGGCTGGGCATCACCCTCATTGAATGGAGTGTCCCTATGTCGCCGATAGACCTCACACGGTTGCTTTACTTATTCAGTCCAACCCTTCCCATTGGCGGTTTTACGTACTCCCAAGGATTGGAATGGGCCGTCGAGGGGGGGTGGGTACACGATGCGACGACTGCCCAAGATTGGCTGCATTCACAGCTCGTCGAGACCCTGAGTTATGTGGATGTGCCCATGATGAAGCGCCTACACTTCGCGTTAGTTGCGGACAACCCAACGACAGCGGTTGCAGAGGCACATCTCCTATTGGCTATGCGCGAAACGGCAGAGTTACGCCAAGAAGAACGCCAACGTGCCGCCGCACTCAATCGCGTGTTGGCCGTGCATTTAAGTGATTCGCCTACAGGACAGCGCGAGTTGACGCGGTTTTCCGAGAGCCTCGCGTTGACGCCCCTCATGGGCTATTGCGTCTTGGGGCAAGCGTGGTCACTCCCCTTGGCGGCGCTGGGACAGGGGTATGGTTGGAGCTGGCTCGACGGTCAAGTGACTGCGGCGGTGAAATTGGTACCGCTTGGTCAAACGGTCGGACAACATCTATTGAAACAACTGATGCCGATTTTAGGGTTGGCGGTCGACCAGGGGTTAAAGCGATTGGACGATGAACTGGGAAGCAGTCAACCGCGTTTAGCCATCGCGAGCAGCCGCCATGAAACCCAATACAGTCGTTTATTTCGCTCTTGAAGCGACGGTAAAAAGCGCCGTTTTTAGGGCACAGCAGCCGCCACGAAACGCAATACAATCGTATATTTCGCTCTTGAAGCGACGGTAAAAAGCGCCGTTTTTAGGGCACAGCAGCCGCCACGAAACGCAATACAATCGTATATTTCGCGCTTAAAGCGACGGTAAAAAGCGCCGTTTTTAGGGCAGAAATAAGTTCAACTTTTTTAGGAGTCTGCATGATGAATCAATCGAAAAAATCCCCTTTACGGGTCGGGGTCGGAGGCCCCGTCGGATCCGGTAAAACGGCGTTGTTAGAGGTGTTGTGTAAGGCGATGCGCGATCGTTTTGAGATCGCCGTCGTCACCAACGACATCTACACCCAAGAAGATGCCCGCATTTTGACCCAAGCCCAGGCCCTCGAAGCCGAACGCATTATTGGGGTCGAGACCGGGGGATGTCCGCATACGGCCATTCGCGAGGATGCGTCGATGAATCTGGCCGCCATCGAACAATTATGCGAACGCTTTCCCCAACTCGATCTCATTTTTGTGGAGAGTGGTGGGGACAATCTTGCTGCGACCTTTAGTCCCGAACTCGCGGATTTGATGATTTATGTAATTGATGTCGCGGAAGGCGAGAAAATTCCTCGCAAGGGGGGACCGGGCATCACCCGTTCGGACTTGCTTATAATCAACAAAATCGACCTGGCACCTTATGTTGGGGCGTCGCTGGAGGTGATGGAACACGATACCCGACGAATGCGCGTTGATCGGCCTTTCATTTTTACTAATCTCAAACAGGGCATTGGCGTCCCGCAGATTGTGGAATTTATCGTAGAACGGGGAATGTTATCGTTACGGTGACGCCGCCCTGTGAACCGTGCCCCCCCCGAACTTCCCTTAGATTCCCCCCTTTACGACGCCCCGATTCGCGTTGGCGACCACCTGTTGACCCAATTGCCGAAGGATTTATACATCCCCCCGGATGCGCTTGCGGTTTTGTTGACCCAATTTGAAGGCCCGCTTGATCTGTTGCTTTATCTCATCCGGCGCCAAAATCTGAATATTCTCGATCTCCCCATTGCTGACATCACCCAACAATATTTGGACTATCTGCAACTGCTAAATGCGTTGCGGTGGGAACTCGCCGCAGATTATTTGGTGATGGCGGCGTGGTTGGCGGAAATAAAATCCCGCCTGTTACTTCCTCAACCCGAAACGGTGGCGGTTGAACCTGAGGAGGATCCCCGTGCAGAACTCATTCGACGGTTGCAAGAATACGAACGCATTAAGCAAGTGGCCCTCGATTTAGACGCCCTTCCCCGACTCGAACGAGAGGTGTTTTTGGCAACCGCCTTCACGGATACGCACCGATGGCGTCCCCCCCCCCATGTCGCACTCACCGATTTAACCGAGGCAATGACGGCGGTTTTGACGCGATTGTCGGTCACGGAACAACATGCCATTCGCCGCGAACCCATCACCGTGCGACAACGAATGGTGGCGTTATTGGAGCGGTTGTCGGGGACGACGCCCGTGGAATTTAGCCAACTCCTGCACCCCGAAGAGGCGACACTTGGCGTTGTCGTTACCTTTCTCGCGGCCCTCGAATTGACCCGTGAACAGCTCATCGAACTCGTTCAACAGGCACCGTTGTCGCCGCTCTACCTGCGTCGTAAATCCGTTCACGCGGGAGATAATTCGCTCGATTCCCCGCGTTCGAGAGAAAATCCCGATGCCGTCCCTTAAAATTATTCTCGAAGCCCTGCTGTTGGCGGCCGATGAACCGCTTTCGGTCGAACGACTGGCCGAACTTTGCGAAGCCCCCACACACGCCATCCAAACCGCCCTGACGTCCCTCGCTCAGGATTATGTAGGGCGGGGGGTGGAACTAAAGGAGGTGAGTCGCGGCTATCGACTGCAAACGCCGGCCCAGTTTGCCCCCTGGGTTCATCGTTATTTGGCCGAGCCTCCCGGGCGTTATTCGCGAGCGCTACTAGAGACCTTGGCCCTCATTGCCTACCGCCAACCCATCACACGAGGGGAAATTGAGGCCCTGCGGGGGGTCACGGTTAATACGGCGATTTTGCGGACGCTTTTAGAGCGACAATGGATTCGGATCTTAGGCCATCGCGACAGTCCTGGTCGCCCGGCACTTTACGGCACCACCCGCGAGTTTCTGGATAATTTTCAACTGAAGTCGTTAGGCGAATTACCGCCCCTCATGCCGCCCCGTGAATTAAAAGACATTCAACATAGTCTCGACTTGGAGTAACTCAGATGCGTCACCTGTACGGGGGAATCGCCCTCGGACTTGCCGTAATTAACCTACCGGTTCCCCTGATATTTGCTATCTCCATCTACGCTGCCGATTGGCCGTGGGGGGTAGCGTTGGGGTTAGGCGGCTTTTTGCCCTTGCTCTACTATGCCATGGCGCACTGTGGACATTTTGCGGTTCTGGCGTTAACGATTGGCGCAGTGCTTAGCGCGTTAAGTCAATGGATCATGTGGCCGCAAATCCTGTTGGGGAGCGCGACAATTTATGCCGTCACCTTCATCGTCGGTGAGCCCCCAAAATCGCTGGCTTTACATGCCACACTCGTCATTTTTTTCTATGGCTTATTCAATGCGTTAATCGCATTTTTGGTGGGACTCCCCTTTGCCCTGTTACATAAAGGGTTGACTCGAAACTAAAAATGTCTGTGTATCCCCTGCTTGGCCTTTAGCAAACCTCGCTGTAATTCTCTTTCCCCTCACTGCCCAACTGCTTATGGATCATCCGCTTATTCGTCGCGAAAACCTCATTCACGCCTTTGCCCATGACCTATTTTGTTATGGCTACTGGCTCAGTCAGGATCGTGCCTTTGCTGAATCGCTGGTGCGGGATACGTTTACCCAGGCTAACCGAGTGCTGCACCACTTTCATGAGCGTCAAGAGGCGCGTTTTTGGCTTTTCAACCACTTAAGGCGGGACTGTCTGAAGGTAATTTTGAACCTCCATACCCAACCTCCACCCGTCCTACCGGCCCTCAACCTATTTGAGGACTATGGGGTTGGCGATTTACATCAGGTTTTGCATCGTTTCCCCTTGCCTTATCGGGAACTACTGGTATTGCAGGTGTTGGGGGGATTTGAACCTCGGGAGATTGCCCAGTTAACCGACAGTTCGTTAGCCACGGTCACGCATCGACTCACCCAGGTAAGGCGTTGGTTACGGGACTGGAATAGTCATCCTGAGAGTGTGCTGAAACAGGGGAAAACACGATGAATTGCTTTGAGTTTCGCCGACGGTTGCTCATCAACCCTCAGGACCGAGACGCCGATTTTTTGCGTCACAAACGGCGTTGTCGGGACTGTGCCCCAGAAGTACAGCGCATCGAATTCCTCGATACCCAATTGATGACCGCATTGCTGGTGGACGCCCCAACAGGATTGCCCTCACGGGTGCTGTTGAAGTCGTCGTCTTCTTGGTCCTATGGAAAGTATGTGCGTTACGGCTTGAGGTATTTACTCGGGTTAGCCGTGCTTTTGGGATTAGGTGTCGGGGCGATGCGTTATTACGAACGGCGTCAATGGGACGCGGAAGTGCTGCTCTTGGGAACACAAGCCATGATGCAAGTCCCCAGCGATGCCTCGTTACCGCTTGATGTGCAGGCCCTGTTAACCCACAGCAAATTGGAATTATTGCCCTCGCTCATTGCTCATGTTGTTTACGCGGAGACCCTGACCGTTAGGGATTTACAAGGGCTGCGGCTCAACTTTGAGGGACAACAGGGACCGGTGGTGGCGTTCATCTTCCCTCACCCCCCGCAAAAAACGGCGCGGTTTCTTCAAGACCATCCCTTTACGGCGTTTCTACAACCGTTACCTCGCGGGTTTCTACTGATCTTTGGGATGCCCAATGAAAATCTCCATTATTGGATACATCAGATTCGCAGAGGAATTATCTGAAATGGGTCTCAAGTGGGAGTGACTATCTGAAATGGGCCTCAAGTGGGAGTGACTATCTGAAATGGGTCTCAAGTGGGAGTGACTATCTGAAATGGGTCTCAAGTGGGAGAGTTATTCGAGATGTGCCCCGAGATAATCGGCAAATTGTGCCAATAGCTGCCCCAAAACTTCGACTAATTCGACCGGATCCTGCGGATTGACAAGCGGTTTTGCTGCAAAAAAAGTCTTGGGTTGTGCCCCGTCCCACGCCCAATCCACTTCGATGACGCCCTGTTGTTCAACGGCTTCAAACTGGCGAAAGGTCATCCTGAGACGGCGATCCAACACCTGATCATCAGGCCACGGGAAAGGAATGAGCGTTGAATTCGGTAATTTTTGTTGTAACCGCCGCGCCAGATTGACGGTAATTTGGTCGCGCAACTCGCCGCCCCAACGGTATTGCTCATCAATAAATAGCTCGACTTGTTGTCGTCTAACGAGCTGTGGGCGATTCAAATGGGACGGGAGTTGAATCGGACCAATCCCAATATTTAGCGCAATTGCGGCATTTTTTTCCGAGTTAACGGGCACATTGAGCATAAAAAATCGCGTTTCGGGCGTCGTAACACACCCAAAGAGCAGAAGCCACAAGAACCATTTCATTAGCGTTGCCCGCGCCCGTACAACAGCGATTCTGGGCGTCTTTCCAACAAATCCGCTAAATTTTTCAAAGAATTCGCCATAGCCGTCAGCGCATTCAATGCCGTGGGCAACCCGTACCCGACACTGCCATCACTGGCCAAGAGCTGTTGGGTTCGCCTCAACAACGATTCGCTCGCCGATAACGGGCCGTTGAGCTGCTCGATCCGCACTTGAGTGACGTCGATTAGCGCAGCCACTTGCGCCAGTAGCTGTGTCGCTTGCGTCATGGCGGGCCGTAATTCGCGTAACCGCGCTTGGACATCGCGTTGCACGCCCTCCGCTAAGTTCTGATACGCCCTCAAAGTCTGTTGGGCATTGGGCGTCAAGGTCATCAGATTTTGCCGCGCCGTGGTCATCGTCAACTGGGTTTCAGTGATTAATGCATCGAGTTGATGGGTCAATTGAGGCACGACAACCCGCGTTTCTGTCACGAATTGCTGGAGTTCACCGAGCAACTGATCGACCTGTTGCGTTAATGGGGGGAGGGTTTGGCGAAGGTCTCGCATAAAATGCTGTGTTTCGACGATCATCGCCAATAATTCAGGGGATTCAATGACTTGGCGAACACCCTTTAGCGTTGCACGCACATCTTCCATCATGTCTGCCAGCGAAAAGTTATCGAGACTGCGGGCGATTTCGTCAAAAGGAGACGCAATTGTCGGCAATTCAGGGAACGGGCCTTGACCGACAAAACGCGGGGTCGAGAGGGGGTGAAAATCGAGAGACACCGCCAGTTGATTGATGACAAAACTCTGTAAAATCAACTGGGCGCGTAATCCCCGCTGAATTAAGGTTTGAATGGCGTCTTCGGGGTTCTGCTGTACGACATTGAGTTCGATAATGGTGCGCGGATCCAAATCCATCATGACCGGAATGCGGATGAGGGCCGCGTCGTTCGCATCAAATTCCACGCGGATTTCGCTCACCCGTCCAATAACCACGCCCCGCAACAAGACCGGGGATCCCACACTCAACCCGCGATGAGATCCCTCGAAGTACGCCATAAATCGCAAATTGTTCTGAAAAATGAAGCCCCCGCCGAACAAAACCGCACTGATTGACAGCAATACCCCTGCGGTGAGGACAAAGGCGCCGGTTAAGAAAGTCGCGCTACGCAAGTTCACCTCGTCGCAAAAAACGACGGACCGCTAAAGGTCCCTCATCGCGCAATTTCGTCGGTGCACCAAGGGCCGTCGCGGTTTTCTCGTCGGCGTCCAGGAAGAGGGCCCGATCGGCGACGGCAAAAATACTGGCCAATTCATGGGTGACCATGATGATCGTCGAATTAAATCGTGATTTTAAATCCAAAATCAGGTCGTCGAGACGCTTGGCACTGAGGGGATCCAACCCGGCGGAAGGTTCATCAAAAAAAAGCATTTCGGGGTTTAAGGCAATGGCCCGTGCTAACCCGGCTCGTTTCTGCATCCCGCCACTGATTTCGTTCGGATAATAGTTCGCGAAGGCATCTAATCCGACTAAGGACAGTTTTTCTCGCGCCACTTCAACCCTTTCCGCGTGTTTCAGACGACGATGAATCTGCAAAGGCAACATCACATTTTCCAACAAAGTCATCGCACTAAAGAGCGCACCACTTTGAAATAACACGCCAAATCGCCGTTGAATGGCCTGGGTTGTTTGTTCGTTGTGTAAATCAAATCGTTGATTCTCATAAAAAATCTCGCCCTCTGCCGGAATATTTAACCCAATCAGATGGCGAAGTAGGGTGGATTTTCCGCAGCCACTGCCGCCCATAATGACAAACACTTCGTTTTGATGGACGGTAAACGATAGGTTTTGCTGCACAATTTGCGAACCATATCGCAGCGTTAAATGGCGAACTGTAATCATCGTTTTCTCATCGGCGGATGGATAGCGTGGCGTGTCTGACATCCTCCCCGCGCTAAAGGACGGAGCTTGTCGCGCATTTCGGTCACGGGAAAAACGCCGCTCCACACATCCTTTGAGGTTAGATCGGGGGCCGACCGTTAGGGCACTTCGCCGCCACCGTTATCCCCCCTTCGCACTTCGCCGCCACCGTTATCCCCCTTCGCACCTCGCCCGCAGTTCACGCCGAATCGGCAGCTTCCGAGGCGGCTACGGGACGCCCCTGTTGCACGTATTCATACAACCAATCCGACGCCGAATGCAGATGAATCAGTTCATCGACCGTCCGCAACCCCGATTTCTCGGCATAGGCAAGTAGCCACAGCAGGGCTTGCGTCATGGCATAGACGTCGCTCAACGGATCGTGATCGTCCCCGGTGCGCTCCACCCCTAACCGTCGCAATGCGGTCTCAAAGTTGGGGTGGCGCGATTCCCACAGACGGGGCGATAAAATTTTCGCTAAATCTAGGACTAAAGGCGGTTTGGGCCACAGTGACCCCAAGCTACGATTTACGAACGCCCAATTGAAAGTGACCAAAATGGCGCGCTCGTCGTACTGATCCACCCAAATATCGAGTGCTGAACTGCGCCCACGGCCCAAACCTTGATTTAACGGCGCAATCAGGGGAATCCATTGCAAACTCCGTAGATTCCAGCGCCCTTGCACGACTTCGGTCATCGCGACCCCGTTCACGAAATCCTGTCGCGCATCGAGGCCCGTCACGCCCACATCGACAATCCAAAAATGTCCCCGATGGAACGGCCAATGCGCTCGACTCATCGGGCGTACTCCAATTTGATGGTGTTCTGCAATAGTTTGGCTTGACTCAGCGATTCAAATAACAGCCGTTGCTCAAAGCTGTTAAGCGATTGAGGCTCCACGACATTGGGGGCGCCTTGCCCCGAAAGCTGTTGACGCAGCCGCAGCCCTTGCAGATGTTCAAACGCCGCAATGTCTGCCTCAATATCGTGAACCCGTCGATGGAGCGCGTCCCCGGCCTGTCGCAACCGCTCAACGGTGGCTGTCGGTGTCATTCCGGTCGAGAGCGCCATCAAGCGCCCCGCATCCACAAATAATCGCGTCCCCGTTTTTTTCAGATCAATGGTCCGACTGCTAAACCGCCCCAGCCGTCCCAACGGCGGATTCACGCTCAACACATTGGCGGCGAGGGTGTGGAGAAAAATTCGGTTCTTGGGGGCCTGTTGAAACAGATGATCGCGTAATGCGTCCGCCAACGAAAAATCGCCAAACAGGGGGCGAAAATCAAAGAAAATGCTGGAATTTAACAGGGCTTGCGGGGTTGGCGTGCGAATCCAGGAACTAAACCGCTGCTGCCATTCCGCTAACGATAAGCACCACGACGGGTTACAAGCCATGATCTCCCCCGGACAACGGGTGAAGCCACATTCGGCGAGGGCATCGTTAATCTCGGCGGCCATCTTCAGAAATTGTTGACGCCGCCCTTCGCGTTCAGGTTCGGGAACATCAGCGAAGACAATGCCATTATCTTGATCGGTGACCAATGTCTGTTCGTGACGGCCTTCCGACCCAAATGCCAGCCAGCAGAATTGATCGAGCCTGTGTTTTTGTGAAATCACCGTCAACACCCGTTCGGCAATGGCGTCGTTTAACGATGAAATTAAATGGGTAAATGAGGGCACCGCCATGCCCACCTCAAAAAATTGTCGTCCTGTTCGATGGATCGTCGCTGCGCCGGCCGCAATCTGCTGCACCTCATCGGATTCGTACAGTGGCGCCCGTAAGTCCGCTAAACCGCCTTTCTGTAACTGGAAAATATCGCGTTCAGAAATAATGCCGACGAGCTTGCCGTGATCGTCCACCAAGGGCAGATGCCGAACGCGGTGCTGCATCATCAACAAAGCGGCTTCTGCCACCGTACCGTGTTGGGAGTAGGTCAGCAGTTGCGGCGACACCACCGAGGAAATGGGAGCATCCACCGACTTCTGTAGCGCCAACACCCGACGTACCCCATCTGCTTCCGTCAGAATCCCCGTGGCTTTGCCTTGATCCGTGACGATGACCGACCCCACTTTGTGTTTGGCCATGAGGACAAAGGCCTCGGACAGCGGCGAAGTTTGGTCGATGGTCAAGGGGGGCGTGCTCATGACGGTGTGCAGGGGCAACTCCAGAATTTGGGCCCGCAACTGGCTCTGCTCCCGCCACTGGGAGGTCTGTTGCCAGAGCAAAAGATATTGTTTTTCGAGCTTTTCGGTTCGCCAGCGCACAAATTCAGGCAAAATTTCCAAACTATTCAGTTCGCCCATCGGCACCCACCACCCTGTCACGTCCGTTATGGCGCGGAAGCGTGGCAAATTGGGCAACTCGAAATAGGGAAAATAATCGCCTTGGGAAAATTTCTCTTGAGGCGTCGTGACTTCGCCGGTCCGGATGATAAATCGCTGATTGGGCGAGATCGCAATGAGATCATCTTTTGCGTAACACGCCATTTCTGCCTGTAAAATCAATGTTTTAAGTTGATCGCCGTCGAGAAACGACCAAGGTTTTAGTTGGGAAATTCGCGCCTGCTCTTCATCTAGCGGAGTCATGGTCATTCTGCGCCCTCGGGGAGGTGGATCTGAAAGGGAGAAACGGAAGGGGGGACTTTAGCAATTCACGGTAGATTCTCGGGAACGCGGGGTGGGGCACAAGCGGGGAAAATTACGGAATACGGGGGCATTATTTCCCCTAACATATTGAAAATGTTTACATTAGAGGCGATGACTTGCCCGACGCAAACGATCGTTAATCGCACGTCCCAAGCCGACTTCGGGAAATTTTTCGGCATAAATCGCTTGAACGGGCAGGCGATCGAGTTCCCGCAACCCGCGAAAAAGCTGTTGTGCCGCCGTGCCCAAATCGCCGGTGGGGCTTAAGACAAATTGATAGGTTAGGGGAAGCGACGGCACTGGTTCACGAAAACAAATCGTCCCCAGGGATTGGGCGTTGAAATGGCGCAAACAGCGCGCTAACGCATCGAAATAAACCGGCTTTGTCGGGGCGTAATGACTGGTTAATTGGCCTGGCGCATGAATAACGGTTTTTGACTCCGCGCTAGACAATTGCAGGGGGCAATCTCCCAAACACGCTGCTAAGGTTTCTCGACTCACCCCCCCTTCCCGATAGATCACGGCGTGGGAGGCTTCGATGCCCAAAATGGTTGATTCCAAACCAATTTCGCAAGGGCCGCCGTCGATCACGCCCGCGATGCAGTCCCCCAACTGATCTAGGACATGTTGCGGGGTCGTCGGGCTAATGTAGCCAAAAGGATTAGCGCTTGGGGCCACGAGTGGGAAATCTAATTGTTGGAGTAGCGTATGGGCGACCGAATGACGGGGCATCCGCACCGCCACCCGCGGCAAACCCGCCGTAATTAAGTCGCTAATACAGGGTTTTTTGGGCAGTAATAATGTCAGGGGGCCGGGCCAAAAGGCTTCGATTAATGTCCAGACAATGGAGGGAATGGCGGTGCAGAACTGCTCGACTTGTTCGGGTGACTTCAGATGCACGATTAGGGGATCAAAATGGGGTCGATTTTTAGCGACAAACACCGCGTTCACCGCCTGTTCATCAAACGCATTGGCCGCTAAGCCGTACACTGTTTCTGTGGGAATTCCGACTAGTTTTCCCTGCGCTAAGGCCGTCGCCGCCGCCTCAATCGACAAATAATGTTCCTTCATTTAGGGCTTGCGCGGTTTAGGCAGGGGAGGAAACTCTAGCGAGTTGGTAATTTCACCGGCCAATTTATCGACCTTGCGACGGACATAGCCCAGTAACAGGCTGGCATCCTCGTCATCGCGGAAAATCTTCGCCATCGAAAAGGCTAACTCGATGGAATCGAAGTCTTCGCTAAACTGCCCCACACTGATGACCTGGAATAGAGCTTCGTAAAAAATGACCTTCTTATAGCGCTGCTCACGGACAAATTGAGTCTTCAGATATTGCATAAAGCCTTGAATTAATCCCTGCATCCGGTGGGGAATGCGGGAGTAAGCCGTGAACAGCTCTCTTAAAAACGATTCGGGCGTCTCTAGGAAGTGCTGTAACTGCTCCTTCGTCATCTCAACCTTTGGGACTTCTTGTGCTTTGGGCGTCGATGCAGTCGCATCACGGGTCGCTTTAGATTTGGCTTGGTGTTGCTGCTTTAATCTTTTTAAGTCATCGAGGGTGGTGAGTCCCCCCATGCTACAGGTGCTCATGTTCAAAACAGAATAGTGTGAAATCAAGACCTTAGCAGGAGATAAACGACTACTTGAAGGATCTGCTTGATGGATCAGCGGGCTGAAGTAAGTTTCAAAAAACACGGTTATTTCGTAAATCACATGGGCGATAGAAGCCCGTTCGGCACATCCTTCCTTTCTGCAATAGAACTCATAGAGATATTTTAGCGAATCTGCACTGTTATCCAGATAATGCAGCATTTCCCCGAAATCACAGGTAATTTCACCGTGGCTGCGGGTGCCAAAATGCGATCCGGGTTCCAAAAAAGCCTCGGTCATAGCCACTAAAAGTTGTCGTTCGTTATCTTTTAAGTCGCTAAACTCGTTTAACCAAAGGTGCTTAATTTCCTTGAGTGCCGCCGAGTGTTTGGGATCTACCGGGGGTAAATTCACTTTAATGCCGCGATAGCTGTCGATTAGTGGGGTACTCATCTTCTATTTACCTACCTGTTACCTGTCTGCAATGCGCTGATGCCAACAAACGATTGACTGCGTGACCTGATGATTTTTCAGCGATGCCAAATGATTTTTCAGCGATGCCAAAAAACGATTGACTGCGCGACCTGATGATTTTTCAGCGATGCCAAAAAACGATTGACTGCGTGACCTGATGATTTTTCAGTGATGAAGTAACCGCTTTTGTGGCAAACGCCTACCTGGGAATCACCGCAGATCCTGAGCGTTTGAGATAGCGGTTAACGGTGACTGCGGTCAAATGTGCGATACCGAATCGCTTCGCTTAACGCCACCGTTTGAATCTGAGGCGCATCTGCTAAATCGGACAGCGTTCGCGCAACTTTCAAAATTCGATGGTAGGCACGAGGCGACAGGTGCAACTTCGAGACCGCCGTTTCGAGTAATTGATAATCGCTATCGGTGAGTTTGCAATACTTTTCGATGTCGGCGGGCGTTAAATGCGCATTAATGCAGTTTGCCCGTTTTAACTGCCGTGCCCGCGCCGCAGATACCCGTTGGGCCACTATTTCGCTGTTCTCTTCCAAACTTTCTCCCCGCAGCAACCGATGATCAAACCGCGTCACCTCGATTTGTAAATCAATGCGGTCGAGTAACGGCCCCGATAACTTCGCTCGATAACGCCGAATTTGTTCAGCAGTACATTGACAAGACCGTTCGCGGTCGCCCAGAAATCCACACGGACAGGGGTTAAGCGCCGCGACGAGCTGAAACCGCGCCGGGTACTGTACCGACTGCGCTGCACGGGCGATGGTGATGTTTCCCGATTCTAAGGGTTCGCGCAGCACTTCCAGGACTTTGGGGTGAAATTCGGGAAGTTCGTCCAAAAACAACACCCCACAGTGCGCCAGAGAAATCTCCCCCGGTTTGGGATGACTGCCCCCCCCCACCAGCGATACCGCCGAGGCCGTGTGATGGGGCGACCGAAAAGGCCGTTTTCCCCAAGTCGTTGGATCAAATCCCGTGTGGCTTACTGAGGCGACCGCTGCACTTTCCAAGGTTTCTTGCATCGTCATCGGGGGCAAAATCCCCGGCAACCGACTCGCCAACATCGTTTTTCCCGTCCCCGGTGGCCCCACAAACAACAGGTTATGCCCCCCAGCCGCCGCGATTTCTAGGGCACGTCGCGCCTGAAGCTGACCGCGTACATCCCGCAAATCGGGCACAGTCGCTTGTGTCGGGGAAAACGGTGGGGCGCTATGGGGGGGGAGTTCCTGCGGATCCATCAAAAACCGACAAATTTGGGCCAAGTCACGGGCACCGTACACCGTTAGCGATTGGACGAGCGCCGCTTCATCGGCATTTTCCAGAGGCACTACCAAAGCCCGTCCCCGCCGCTGACAGGCTACGGCCGCCGGCAATACGCCACGAACCGCCCGTAATTCGCCGCTCAACGCTAGTTCACCCATAAATTCCAGTTGGGGTAAGGGGAGCGCGTTGATTTGAGCGGACGCAGCGAGGAGACCAATAGCAATGGGTAAATCAAAACGTCCCCCTTCCTTAGGTAAATCGGCGGGTGCCAAATTGATGGTGATACGGCGATTGGGGAACTGAAAACCACTGTTTTTCAACGCGCCCCGCACGCGATCCTTACTCTCCTTGACGGCCGTTTCGGGCAACCCCGCCAGATACAATCCCGGTAAACCACTGGCTAAATCGACTTCCACCGTCACGAGGGGCGCATCTACCCCCACTTGAGCGCGACTCAGTACCGTAGCCAAACTCATCGAATTACCTCGCCATTTGCCCCATCTTTCGCATAATTCAGCCTAATCTAAAACGCGTAAGAGTTGCGAGATTCACAAACCTATTGATTCGCTAAACTCGGCGCAAAAATTGTGCTCCATTAACGCCTTGCGACGCGTCGTTAACTCAAAATTAAATCGAGAGATTTTATGGCTCTTTCCCTATTTCACCGTCGTCCTTACTGGGCGAAACGCTTTGGCATTGCACCGTTTCTTCCCATGACCCGTGCCGAAATGGACGAGCTGGGGTGGGACGAATGCGACATCATTATTATTACTGGCGACGCCTATGTGGATCATCCAAGTTTTGGGATGGCGCTGGTGGGACGCCTATTGGAATCTCACGGATTTCGGGTCGGGATCATTGCGCAGCCCACCTGGAAAAATACCGAAGATTTCCAGCGTTTAGGTGCGCCCAAGCTATTTTTTGGCATCACGGGGGGCAACATGGATTCGATGGTGAATCGCTACACCGCCGACCGCAAAATCCGCAGCGATGATGCCTACTCCCCCGACGGCATGGCGGGGTTACGCCCTGACCGCTGTTCGCTGGTGTACGCCCAACGGGCCCGTGAGGCCTTTCCCGAGATCCCCATCGTGCTCGGGGGCATTGAAGCCAGTCTCCGACGAATCGCCCATTACGATTATTGGTCGGACAAGGTACGGCGTTCGTTGCTCGTGGATGCCAAGGCCGATTTACTGCTGTATGGCAATGCGGAACGGGCCGTTGTGGAGCTGGCCCACCGTTTGGCGGCCGGTGAACCCATTGAATCGATTACGGATTTACGGGGAACGGCGTTTATTTGCCAAACGATTCCGGCGCCCTATGTGGAAATCGACTCGACCACCATCGATCAACCCGGCCCCATCAGTCCTCCACAAAACCCCTACGAATATCCCGAAGTTCACAACGCAAAGGTGGCCGAATTAACGGCGTCTGGTGTCAATCCAACGCCCGACGCATCTACCGTTCCCCAAGGCGTGAAATTGCAATTCGTGCCCCGTAAATTACTCAATGTTCCCCGCCATCGACAGGTCATTCGGTTGCCCAGTTATGAGCAGGTCAAAGCGGACTCCATTTTGTACGCCCACGCCTCTCGGTTACTGCATCTCGAATCGAACCCCCACAATGCCCGCGCCCTAGTACAGCGTCACGGTAACCGCGAGATTTGGATCAATCCTCCCCCCATTCCCCTCGAAACGGCGGAAATGGATCGCGTGTACGAGTTGCCGTACGCCCGCATTCCTCATCCCCAGTACGGCAGCGCCAAAAGTCCCGCCTACGAGATGATTCGATTTTCGGTCACGATTATGCGGGGCTGCTTTGGCGGTTGTACCTTCTGCTCGATTACTGAACACGAAGGTCGGATTATTCAGAATCGTTCTGAAGATTCGATTATTCGAGAGATTGAAGCGATTCGCGATCAAACCCCGGGATTTACTGGCGTGATTTCGGATCTCGGCGGTCCCACAGCCAACATGTACCGTCTGCACTGTGAAAATTCGGCCATTGAATCGGCGTGCCGACGGCTATCCTGTGTCCATCCCGACATCTGTAAACATCTCAATACCGATCATGCGCCGTTGATAAAGCTCTACCGCAGAGCACGAGAAGTGAAAGGGGTGAAAAAAATTCTGATCGCCTCGGGGCTACGGTACGATTTGGCGGTGCAGTCGCCCGAATATGTGAAAGAGCTCGCGACGCATCATGTGGGGGGGTATCTCAAGATTGCCCCCGAACATACCGAGGAAGGCCCTCTCGACCTCATGAAAAAGCCAGGAATGGGGCATTACTACCGCTTCAAGGAACTCTTCGACCAGTATTCTAAAGCGGCGGGTAAGGAACAATATCTAATTCCTTACTTTATTGCGGCGCATCCCGGCACCACCGATGAAGACATGCTCAATTTGGCTTTGTGGTTGAAGCAGAATCAGTTTCGCGCTGACCAAGTGCAGGCGTTTTTGCCCTCGCCGATGGCCCTCGCAACGGCCATGTATCACAGCGAGCGTAACCCCCTAAAACCGGTTAAGCGGGAAGGCGATTCGGTGTTTTCGGCACGGGGACTGTCTCGCCGCCGTCTGCACAAGGCCTTTTTGCGCTACCACGATCCGAAAAACTGGCCATTGCTTCGCGAAGCCCTAGTAGCCATGGGACGTACGGATCTAATCGGTTCGGGGAAACATCAACTCATTCCGCGATTTCAGCCCGGTGAAGGCCCGGATCGTCGTCCCTTTAGCGGTCAACGGTTCACCACCCAGCATGTCCGTCCTCGTTCTCCGTCGGCCCCGCCTAAATCCCGTCGTCGTTGACGGCGCGTGAGTGCGAGAACCCCTGGGAAAGTCTGCGCGTTTTGAGGTTTGCCCCGCGTGATGTCTAGAACCTCTATTTCATTGCACCTCGGGGGAGGTGGATGCCGATTCCTCCGCACCCCTAAATCGTCGCAACGCCCATTGCAGCCCCCACAAACCACCCGGTAAGCAAAGCGTCAAGCCGATTGCCCACATCGCTAGTTCGATCATGCCTTGCAGTTGACCATCCTCACGGGTCGTCAACCAAGCTGCCCCCAAAAAGGCCCCTACGCTACAGCTCAATTGTTGAACCGCCGTGTTCACTGCACTAAAACCGGCGCGTTCGTGGGGACGCGGAACCGCTGCACTGGCCGTCCCAATGACCACAAATCGCAATGACGACGCGACCATAAAGCCCGCAAATAACCCAATGACGAGGGTTTCGGTGGGGGAAGGGTAAAGAAACAGGCCGTATATTGCCCCCGCCATCATCGCCGACGCCCCAAGGCTCACCCAAATCACTCCAATTCGGTCGCACAGCCCACCGCCCCATCGCATGAAGAAAAAGCTGGCGATTCCCCCCGCAAAGTACAGATAACTGATTTTGTCTCGTGGAAAGTCCAAATTAAACTGAAAAAAGGTCGAGGCATGGGGAACCAAGAGAAATACCGCTAAGGTCGTCACGGCCATGCTCAAATACGCAAATTGGGCACAGGGATCGCTGAGTAGGGATTTAAGCGAGGTGACGGGGAAATCCACTTTAATGTGGTCTCGCAAGGGCGGTAATCCCAGTCGTACCCCCACGCCAATCACTCCACTAAGCCCCGCCATCGCCCAAAATGGCGCTTGCCAACTGATTCGGTGCGCCAACTCCAATGCGACGGGTACCGCAATCACTGCCGCCGCAGAAAATGCCCCCATCACCTTTCCCATCGCGCGTCCTCGATGCAGAACCGGGACGGCATCCATTACCATGGCTAGACTCAAAGCCGTTGCGAGTCCACCGAACGCGCCTGCTATCAGATAGGCGGTCAAGAGTTGGACAAATTCTTGCGCCAAGGCCGCGCCCGCTAACGCCCCACCAAGGCCCAATAGCACGAATAATGTGGCAGCTCGTCGATCAAAGCGGTCGAGAAATTGTGCGCTTAAAAGCCCCGTCACCGCCGCCGCGAGGGTATAACTGCCCCCAATCCACCCTACTTGATGCGCTTCCATCGCCAGAGCCCGCACTAAATCCGGTCCCAACGGCATCACCACCATGAAACTGGCGATGCGAATAAACTGAATCAGTGCCGCAAAGAGGATAATTCGGGAAATCGGTAAGTTCATTGACGGCAAACTCTAGTTGGAAACCTGTCTCTTTAAGGGAATAATCCTCATGAGAAGCGGGGCAACCCGCTCCGGATCATTTCGCTCGGACACGGGTGTTGATTGAAAAATACCGTCTTTATTTCAGGTGATGTTCCATGAATTCAACTTTTTCTGCGGATGATGTGTTTGCCCGCTGGACCACGGCCCAATGGGACCTGTGGGATAACTTGGCAACCGCACTCCCCACCTTCCAACCCCCCGAAGATCTTAATTTGTGGCGCGAAAGCTATGTCAACAGTCTGTCGGCGTGGGAGACCACCATCCAACAAGCCCTCGAAGCCCAACGCATTTGGCTCCAACAGTGGGCCGCGACGATGGCCTTAGCGGTGCCGCCTGGGGTTGAACCCAGCATCTGGCGTCAACAAGTCGCTGAAGTCACCGATTACTGGTTAACCAATCAAGCCCAGTTGTGGAATCAATGGTTTGCCTTACTGAAAGCCGAGTCGTTTGTGGTGTTGCCCACGCACCTTGCCAAGACAAAGGCCGTCGTCAAACCCCCTCAATCCCTTACTCAACCGCCTCTTGAAACGGCTGCCGATACGGATCTCAACAAGGTGCAAGAGACTATCTCGGAAGCTACCCCGGTGATCGAGGCTGCGGAAACCGTCGTTGTGCCCGTTGCTGACGCTGATTTAGGCGCGGATGTCGCTCCCCCCCCGATGATCGAGGCGGTCTCGGAAGCAGCCCCGATGATCGAGGTTGCGGAAACCGTCGTCGTGCCCGTTGCTGACGCTGATTTAGGCGCAGATACTACTATGTCGGCAGACTCAGTGGCTGTCGCGGAAACGCCTTCGGTGCCGTCCACCGCCACCCCGTCGGCAGACTCAGTAGCTGTCGCGGAAACGCCTTCGGTGCCATCCCTTGAACCCAACTGCTTTGCCGATGCCCATCAAATCCCTAAGCCACGCCCCCTCAACCTTCCCGTTCCCGATCCAACCCTATTTGCTGCCCCGCCCCAAGAAATGCCGACCGTCCCCGTCGAAAAAGACGATCTTTTAGCGATCAAAGGCGTTGGGCCGAAAATTGCGAAGCGATTACAAGATTATGGCATCACGCGTTATCGTCAGATCGCTCAACTCGACTCGGGAAGCATCACCCGCCTGGAGAATCATCTTGGTACCGCTTCGGCAGGTCGCGTTTTGCGGGAAAAATGGGTTAACCAAGCGCGAGCCCTTCATCAACGTAAGTACGGCGAACCGCTTTAACTCCCCCCTATTATTGGTGTTCTCGCTTCCAAAGGGCCTGCCTTGCGCGGGCCTTTTTTTGGGCATCCCTCACCTTCCGCTTGGCCTACTTTTAGAGGTTCTATGCCCAATCGTTATAACAAAACCCATCTTGAAACCCGCCTTCAGCCGGTGTTTGACAGTCTCAAACGGCTTGCCCTGGTGGATCAGCTCACCGAGAGCACGGAACAGGGAGAACGTAAGGAACTCGTGCTCTCGGTCACCCATCGCCAACAACTCGCCGAACTCACCTATCGGCTCCAACGTCTTCATCCGGCCGAATTAGGGGATTTGCTGGAGCGACTTCCGCCGGATCAACGCCAACTCATTTGGGAACATATTGAGTTGGAACGGCGGGCGGCGGTGTTGTGGGAGCTCAACGACGCCCTCGCCGCAGAGTTGTTACAAACCCTTAGTCCTGCGGAAAAACAAGCCATTGCCCCGCATTTGGATGGGGAACAGATGGCGGATTTAGCGGCGTATTTGTCCGATGAATGGTTGACGGACTTAACGCCGTATCTCAGTTCGGACGCACGGGCGCAGTGGAAGTCGGCGACTGCCTATCAGCCCGATCAAATTGGTCACCTGATTGATGGTGATTATTTGTGGATTTCGGAGGGGGCGACCGTGAAACAGACCATTCAAAAGTTACGGGAGCTAGGGGGGACTTTACCGCCGCAAACCGACCAAGTGTTTGTGTTGGACGAGCGACGCCGTTTTCGGGGGGGCATTCCCCTCACGGCCCTGTTGCTGCACGAGAGCAGTAAACCCGTTCGCGATCTCATGAACACGGAAATTCCGCGCTTTGATCCCGAAGCGGGAGCGGAGTTAGCGGTGAAGGCGTTTGAGGATTACGACCTAGTATCGGCCCCGGTGGTGGATGAGAAAGAGCGGTTAATTGGGCGAATTACGGTGGAGAGTGTGATGGATTACGCCCACGAATATGCCGATGAACAAAATCGTTTACGGGACGGCATTAGCCCCGAAGAAGATTTATTTAGTCCGGTTTTTAAGAGCGCCAAAAGCCGTTGGTTATGGTTGGGAATTAACTTGTTTACGGCGTTTATTGCATCGCGTTTTATTGGTCTATTTGAAGAAGCGATTACCCAATTAGTCGCCCTCGCAACGTTAATGCCCATTGTCGCGAGTATTGGGGGGAATACGGGAAATCAAACGATTGCTGTCTTTATTCGTGGCTTGGCCCTAAATCGCATTGATCGACAAAATTTACCCTATCTCGTGCGCAAGGAATTATTAGTGAGTTTAATTAACGGTTTATTGTGGGGCAGCGTTTTGGGAATCTTTGGTTTTTTACTTTACGGCGATGTGGCATTGGGAGGCGTACTCGCCATTGCGACTGCCCTAAATTTAGTGATTGCGGCGGTGGTGGGAATGGGGGTGCCGTTATTCATGAATTATCTTGGCAAAGACCCCGCATTAGGATCGAGCATTTTTCTCACGTTTAGCACCGACAGCATGGGTTTTTTTATTTTTCTCGGACTGGCCCAAACTTTTCTTATTCACTAATCTCAATGCCCGCATTTCAACGCTTTACCCCTCCCAATTTGGGGTCGGATCTATCCCGTTTTCATTAAAGAGAAGGGATTATTTTTGCACGAGTAATTCGGGGAGATGCACGGCTAAGTCTTTGACATCCTTAGGCGATAATCCTTTTGCTTCGAGCAACCGATTGACCCACATGGGGCGTTTTCCGCGACCCGTCCAGGTTTCTGAGGGATTATCGGGATTGCGGTATTTAATTTCCGTTTTTGTGCGACTTTTTTTCTGGCTACTGCTGCTGCTGTGGTCGCTGGATTTGAGATCGCGCATTTCAACCGTAAGCCCATATAAACGGGCTTCTTCGGCGTATTTACGAGTCAATGCTAATTTCGCTTTATTGCGACGATCTTTAACTTCGTCCTCCACCTTTTGCGAAAGCATTTGCAAATCCTCCATTGACATAGTTTCTAAATCTTTTAATAGCGCTTCTAAACGCTGTTCCAGGCCGTCGGTTTGATTAGACGTTTCGGTCATTTTATTCACCTAAGATTAAATGGGAGTGCCCACCAATTAAATAATGCCCGCTATTTAATGGCAAGCGCTCTACAAAAACTTCTTAAATGACTTCAATTCGCCACGCCGCGATTTTGCATTTACTCAATGGCCAAAGGACTGAATTCGGTGCTTTTATTACGCTCAAGCGGTTAATTGATTTAGTAATTTTTGTCGCAAACCACTTAAGCGATTTTGTACCCGAGTTAAGGCATTGATTAGGGTTTCTCGACTGCCCCACAGCGTAATTCGCGATTTCGCGCGCGTAATTGCCGTGTACAACAATTCCCGCGTAATGAACGGTGCCGCTTGCGGAGGCAACCACAAAAGTAAGTGCTCAAATTCAGACCCCTGGCTTTTGTGGACCGTCATCGCGTAGGCCGGCTCAAAATGTGGCAACCGATTGAGCGACACCTGCCGAAAATCCCCGGACGTTTGCGGAATAAATAGTCGTAAATCCGTCCTCTCTGGCGTGGCGGGCCAGGCAATCCCCAGATCGCCGTTGTAAAGCTGCAAACCGTAATCGTTGCGCGTCATCATGACCGCCCGTCCGCGATAAAAACGGTCAGCACTGTCAGGTTTGCCCCCCTGAAGACGGTGTTCGTAACGGGCGTGAATCGCTTCGACGCCTTGTGCGCCCTGTCGCTGCGGACACAACACCCGAAATTGCTGTAACGCCCTAAACAACACATGAGGCTCCGCCCCCGCCGCGACCTGTGCCCAATAGGCCTCGTAACCCGAGGTCAGCGCCCGCAACATGCCCTCAAAATCTTCGTTATTCACCCATGCCAACCCCTCGGGTGGGTCATCGAGCAACCGTTCTACCCCATGCACGTCGCCCTGTTGCACGGCTGTTGCCAGGCGTCCGATGGCCCCGCCCCCCGCAAACCGATAGCTATGGGTGAGTCGAGCCACGCTATCGTGGAGGGCCGTGGCTTCGGGGCGTATCGGGGGGGACACACAGCCCAATGCGTTAAGTCGCGCCGCCTGTTCCGCCGTCACACCCGCCCCGGGATTCGCGAGGGCGGCCAACACTTCCCCTGCCTCCACGGCGTAAAGCTGTTCGCTGTCCCCCAGCAAAATCAACCGCGCCGACGGTCGCAACGCCGCCACGGTTTTGGCCATGAGGGCCATATCCACCATGGAGGTTTCGTCGATGACCAGGACATCTACGCCCAAGGGGTGGGTGCGATTGTGGCGAAAGTACACTCCATCGGGTAAGGCCCCGAGGAGCCGATGTAAGGTTTGGGTCTCTTCGGGGAGTTGAGCGATGTTTTGCCCGCGATGAAGTAAGGATTGTTTGCCCTGTTGAATGGCTTCGGCCATGCGGGCAGCCGCTTTACCGGTAGGCGCTGCGAGTGCAATGGTTAAATCGGGCTGTTGATCCCGTAAAAGGGCGAGAATTTTGACTAACGTGGTGGTTTTCCCGGTGCCTGGGCCGCCTGTAATGACGGCTAGTTGACTCAAGATCGCAACGGCGGCGGCTTGTCGTTGTCCTTGGCTGCCCGAGGGGTCGTCGGCAAAGAGGCGATCCAATCCAACGCGCAGGCGGTTGTAATCAATGAGGGGCGTTTGGCGTAATTTTTGGGCAAAATCGACGGCTAATTGCTTTTCATACTGCCAATACCGAAACAAATACAGGGCATGGCCTTCCAAAATCAAGGGTTTCCAGTCATCGGGTCGACCCACGAGGGGGTGAGTGACTAAAATGGTTCGCCAGTCCTCGAAGTAAGGTAATCCAAAAATTTCCCCGTTTTGTAACACTATTCTTGTTTGGCGCAAATCGAGGTAAGCGTGGCCTTGACGAATGGCTCGGCTTACCAAGGCGATAGCCAAGATCAACAAAGGGTGTGGGGGCGTGTGAGGGAGGGTTAGGGGAAGTTGTCGCGCCAATGCGAGGTCAATGGGTTCGAGCACCCCGCTTTGGAACAAAAAATCGAGATCATCCACGGAATAATGGCCTCATTCAGAATAAAGTGACCGAGATGCGCGACAAGCCCTGTCCTTCAGGGCGCTGAAGCCGCCCCAGTCTGGCGTGTCTAATGTCGCTTTAGGTATTCACAAATCCATCGCAGCTTAATCGTCATGAAAAAGCTCAGAGCCTACAAGTTCGCGCTGATGCCCACCCCTAGCCAAGTTCAGAAGATGAAGGGCGCGGGGTCGTGCCGATTTGTCCACAACACGGCCTTGGTACTTCAGAAGGAACGCCATGAGAACGGCGAGAAAAATTGAGCGACGCGGACATGTGCAAGCGGCTGACTCAATGGTGTCATGATCCCGAAACGATCTGGTTGGCAGATTCGCCCGTCCATCTGTTGCAGCAAGACTATCTGTACAAAGCTTCCCCCACGATCAGCCAAGCGGTGGGGTGCATCGGGGATTTGCAGGTTGACCACATGAGCAAATCGGCGACGGACAAAGGAATCGTTGCGAGATTAGGTCTGAACAAAGCGATTTTAGATCGAGGTTGGAGGTCAGCCCGACTATACAAATTGGCTTGGAAAGGGCGGTCAGCAGCAGGAACCCTCCGAACTATTCTGGCAGAGACTAAAAGGACTGCCTAAACAACGCCGAAATCCCCGTCCTTTAGGGGGGTGACCATGTCAAGCTATTCTCTAACGCTAATTGACGGGGCGCGCCCTCGCAAAAGGGTTTGGCACTCGGCGTAACGTTAAAAAGTTCCCCAGGGCAATCGCATGAGCGCTAATTGTTCATGTGATTGCCCTGTACATTATGGCGAGGCCGCACCCACTGACTTCCATGTGCATTTACTTCGGAGAGACTCGTGTCTAATAAATCAACAGCCATTGTGCCCATTTCCGTAGACCTTCCGGAAGAAGCCAAAATTCTATACTCATCAGAAGATGCCG
>CAZTIH010000007.1:29965-40004 GCA_964613675.1 uncultured Candidatus Competibacteraceae bacterium | reverse complement strand
AAAGCTCAACAAAGTGGGGATCCACAGCAGTACCCAAAAAGTCGTAAAGGCCAGGCCAAAACACAGTGAAATGGCAATGGGAATCAGAAATTGCGCCTGTAACGACTTTTCAAACATCAACGGAAGCAGTCCTGCAATGGTCGTCGTCGAGGTCAACAATACGGCACGCAATCGCAAACACGACGCTTCAATTAACGCGGATTGAACGGGTTTGCCCTGTTCGCGTTGGCGACGGTAAAAGTCCACCAGCACAATGGAATCGTTCACCCCAATTCCCGCCAGCCCAAAGATCCCGAATAGCGACAAAATCGTGAGATCAACCCCCATGATCCAGTGGCCAATCACCGCCCCCGCAAATCCAATGGGAATGATGGTAATGATCACCAACGGCCACACAAATGATGCAGATGCCATCGCCAACGCTAAGTACATGAGGGCAATTCCCAAAATCGCTCCACGCTGCATATCGCCTAGAGTCTCCGCACGGTCGGCGCCGCGTCCCTGTAAGTCGTATTCGATGCCATAGCGACTCAGTAATGGAGGTAAGGAATCGGTTTGTAAACGCATCAACGCTTCACCCGCACTGATTTGGCGGCTGTCGAGATCCGCGCTCACTTGGACGGCTAACCGACCGTTTCCATGACGTAAAACATCGAAACTCCTTTGCGCGCGCAGTTCTGCCACCTGGTTGAACGGCATCACGCGCCCTTCCGGCAGATGAATAGGCAACAACGACAGTTCGTCGAGACGCTCTCGAACCGCCTGAGTCAGCCCTACGCGAACCTCAATTTCTTTGCCCTGCTCCTGGAAAATCTGCACCCGTACCCCGTCTAGGGCCGTCCGCAACTGCATTCCCACGCTATTAACCGTAAGGCCCAATCGCTGCGCCGTCGGCGTTAACTGGTAAATCCACTGCTCACGCCCATAGGGAAGATCGTCCAGTACAGCGCTCACCCCCGGAAGGGCCGTCATCGCATCCGCTAACTCAAGCGCGGCCGCTTTTAGGCGATGCGGGTCATCTCCCAACAAGCGAATGTCCAAGTCGCGCCCCGGTGGCCCTGCTTGTAATGCGCTGACGCCCCAGTTTTCGACGCCCGCAGGCACGTTAATGCGTTTCTCCCACGCTTTAACAAAATCTGCCATCCGCACCGTCCGAATCTCGGCATTTTTGAGTTCCACAAACACCGTACCGTGTTGATTGCCCGTCGCACCGATCCGCTGACCTTGTTGTGCCTGTCCGTAGCGCTCGACTGCCACCTTGATCAGATCGGGTTCGCTAAATTCGGCCTGGGTGTCGTAAAGCGCTTCGACGAGGTGGCGCACAAAACGACGGGTTTCTTCGGGGGGCGTCCCAGCCACGAAGCTAAACGACGCATACAAGTTGTTTCCGTCAGGTGTGGGGAAAAAGTTAAAGCTAATGCGGCTCCCCGCCAGTAACCCCACACTCGATGCCATCAGCGCCACCGTCAGCGCAAAAATCACCGCCCGATTCCCCAACGCCAAGGTGACCGTTGGTCGCATGACGCGATTTTGTAACCCCTTAAACAGCATTTCTAACCCCTGCCGAAAACGATCGGGGGTCTGTTTTGCCTGTACGTGAAGCGCATCCCGCAAATGCGCAGGCAAAATGAAAAAGCATTCGACGAGCGACGCAATTAGGGCACAGACCATCACCAACGGAATGTCGCGCAAAATGTTGCCAATCACGCCGCCAATCACCAGCAACGGCAAAAACGCCGCCAATGTCGTCAACATCGACGCCCCTACCGGCGTCAGCATGTTCATTGCCGATTGTTCCGCCGCATACAAGGCATCGTGACCCTGCTCGTGAAGGGCAAGGGCGTCCTCCCCCACCACAATGGCGTCGTCCACGATAATGCCGGTCGCCATGATGAAGGCCAGCAAACTAATCATGTTGATGGAACCGCCCATCAGCCATAGCACCACTAACGACCCCGCCAGCGCTGTGGGGATGCCTACCGCAATCCAGAAGGCCACTCGCGCATTCAACAGGAGATAAAGAGCTAAAACGACCAGCACGAGACCACCTAACCCGTTCTTCACCAGCAACCACAGTCGTTCTTCGAGCAATTCCCAGGTGGACGCATACACGGTGAGTTCCACGCCCAACGGCAATTGAGGACGGGTCTCGGTTAACCAGGTTTGGAGGATTTTTGCCCCTTGCAGTGAATCGCTGGTTTCCGTGCGTTCCACAATCATTTCAATGGCTGGACGCCCGTTATATTCGAGAAGCGGTTGATTTTCACGGGGACGCCGTTCCACCGTCGCCACGTCCCCCAATCGCACCACAGCTCCGTCGATTTGTAAGGGAAGATCGGCAAATTGCCATTCTTTACGGCGCTGTTCGAGGGCGCGTAGCTGTTTACTGCCTTCCGTTTCGCCCACTGATCCAGCGGGTAAATCCCGACTGGTGTTCGCCACTTGGGCCGCAACCGTCTCCAAAGACACGCCCAAACTTCGCAATGCAGCGGGCGTCAGTTCGATGGCCATCTCCTCGTCGGGCATTCCATTGAAATCCACCCGCGCCACCCCCCGTTGCAACAACTCACGTTCAAATTGCAAGGCCAATCGCTGCAATTCGGGAAGGGTCGCGCCACTGAGCAACACCCGTGCAATGGGTTCATACCTCACAATTCGCATGACTTCGGGCGTTTCTGCATCGGCGGGAAGGTTTCGCACCAACGAAACGCGGCGTCGTACCTCGTCCAGGGACAAAACTACGTCGGTTCCCTTCTCAAACTCCAAGCTCAACGCCGCCACGCCAAAGCTTGAGGTGGATGTGAAATTGCGCATTCCCGATGTTGTTTTGAGTTCCCGTTCCAGGGGATTGGTGATGGCCTCCTCGACATCCTCCGCCGTCGCGCCCCGCCACTCCACCCGTACCAACACGACATCAAACGCAAACGATGGAAAGAACTGCGTGTTGAGCTGCGTGGTGGCGTACCAACCCAGCAGAAACACCAAAATCATCAAAACATTTCCCGCAATGGGGTGACGCGCCAACAAACGGATGAGGCCAATCATGGGGCAATATCTCCATCGACTAGGGCTTCGACGCGCAATCCCGTCACGGCATTGGGCAGTTGGGTGATGACAATCGGGTCGTCGGGGCGCAGTTCATCGCTTCTGACGAGGACGCGGGAGACAATTTCCGAAGGGTCGGGACGGTGTTCACCCATCCGCTGTACGGGTACGCCGAGCAAACGACCGTCGCGCACAACGTACACGTGGTCGAGGCCGTACAGCGCCGCGTAGGGGAGCGACAGCAGGTCGTCAACAGCGGGGAGCACGAGGGTTAGCGCAAAAATGCGGCCCGGTCGTAGGCCCACCACGGGTTCACGGGGGCGAAACAGGCCATCTACCCCCCCAGCGCCCTGGTCGGCACTCAATCGGTCGAGCGTAAATGTCGTCAACGTGCCGTCAATGTCGGTGTAGGCCATCACCCCCAACCCGTTGGCAAGCGTTTTTTCGAGGATCGCCAGGTGAGTTTGGGGGAGACGGCCCCGCAGAACGAGTTCGGTCGGACTAAACAGGGTCAACAGCGGCTCGCCTACGCGAATGCGGTCGCCTGGTGCCACGTTCACCCGTTGAATTTGACCCGCAAAGGGCGCGACGATCCGGGTCCGTTGAAGATCCAAGGTCGCTTGATCGCGGGCAGTTTGAGCGCGATTCCGACGGGCACGAAGCTGTTCTCCCTCCGCAACGGCGGTTTCGACGGCTTGAGTCCGTTGATTTACGGTTAACGCTTGACGGGTACGGCTTTGTTGCGCGGTATCGACGGCGGTTTGGGCGGTTAAATCGCGGCCCCGTAAAGCCTGCAAACGGGTGACTTCTTGGGTGAGCAGATCTAGCAGTTCGCGTTCGAGTTGCAATGCGGTTTCATCGCGCCGTCGTCGAACCGTCCACGCCTGCAACGCTGCTTCGGCATCCTGTAAATCTGCATTGCGTTGATCGAGGACGAACTGTTGATCGGTGGGATCGAGCTGAACGAGTAACTGCCCCGGTCGCACAGAATCTCCCTCATTCACGGTCACCTGCACCACATCTCCCATCACCGCCGCCGTGAGGGCGGCTCGGCGGGGCGCTTCGACGGTGGCGTACAGGACGACTTCGGGGGCTAGACGCTCAAAGCGTGCTGGGGTCACTTGGACGCGCCACAGTCGTTCGGGCGGATTAACGGCGGCGACGACGGGACGGGTGGCGCGTAGGTAAACGAATCCCCCCACCCCCGTTACTAAAATTGCGAGGGCTAATAGCCAACTAACGGCACGCCTGAACATGTTGATGATCTCGCTGAGTGGACTGATAGGTCTAGCTTAACGAGGTGCTGTATTCACGGTGTTAAGTTGGGAAAATCTCATGCAAAGTTTGTTCGATATAGCGTTATGCACTTAACGAACGGCGCCTAATTCAAGGGCACGCTGTTTTGAAGCGGCGAGGTCTTCGGGGGAGGAGGGCGGATCGAAGAGCGAAAAACCGTGTCCATGATGCTTTATCAGGGAAACAAGTAAGGAAATATGCGCTTCATGGGTGTTGAGAGCGGGTAAGTAATGAAAATCTCCGCCACCTGCGTGTTGGAAGGCTTCCTTGTTTTCTCCCCCAATTTCTTCAATTGTCTCTAAGCAGTCCGCCGAAAAGCCTGGGCACATCACCGCAACGGAAGGGAGTTTTTGTCGACCCCACTCGCCGAGTAACTCAATGGTGTAAGGCTGAAGCCATTCTTCTCGCCCAAAACGGGATTGAAACGACACGGCCCAACGATCCGGTTCTAGGGCTAACGCCTCCGCCACCAGCCGAGCGGTCTTACGACATTGACAGTGGTAAGGATCACCTGCAAGGAGTGTCGATTTAGGCACGCCGTGGAAGGAAAATAGCAGTTTTTGGGGTTGACCCTGTTGAGCAAAGTGCTGCCTTACCGTCTCGGCGAGGGCGTGAATGTAAAGCGGATGATCGTGGTAATGACTGATGAAACGGAGATCGGGCAACCAACGGTGGGTGCGTAAGGCATCGGCGACTGCATCAAAAGTGGAGGCGACAGTGGCGGCGGCATACTGCGGATAGAGAGGTAACACGATGATTTGGCGACAGTGATGAGCTGCCAATTCATCCAGCGCTTGTGCAATCGACGGTTGTCCGTAACGCATTCCTAAAGCGACATGAACAGGCGACAGCACCTTGTCATCGGTATCGAGTGCCTTTTGTAACGCCTGTTGCTGTTGGCGTGCGATGACGAGAAGGGGCGAACCGTCGTCGGTCCAGACTTCGCGATAGGCCGCCGCGGATTTTGCGGGGCGAGTGTTCAAGATCACGCCGTGTAATAGGGGGTACCAAAACCAACGGGGCAGTTCGATGACGCGGGGATCGCTCAGAAATTGACCCAAGTAACGACGTAGGGCTGAAGTCGTCGGGGCATTTGGCGTTCCCAAATTCGTGAGCAAAATGCCCGTAATCGCTGACGTTCCGTGGTGGAATTGGGTATTGGGCGCTTTAGACATAAAAGGCATAGTCGAACACCGTAAAAGGGATTAAGCGGAGGGGTTCGACAGTCTGAAACGCAAATCAATGGATTGGATTGTGGGCGGAATGTAGTCCGGCGCGATGTACGACAACGATGACTTTTGAGTCGGAAAACGCGCCTTAAATTGAATCCGCTGATCCGTATGCAAGGGGAATCAGGAGGCTTTTCGGGATAATTTCCAACGATCCATCGTTTCCGGCAAGCGCAGAACCCCTTCAATGCACCAATTCACAAACTCAATGCTATCGGTAAAAGCGGGGAGGGAGTTGCCATCGTTCAACAGGGCCAGTCCCCGTTCCACCGCTGCGCAATCATCAAAAATCCGATGGTAATGTTCCACAAATTCCAGATCGTAGTAAGTGAAAATGCCGCCGCGAAATTCGTCTAAACTCACCAGGCACAAGGTGTTTTGAGTGATGTCCTGTTCGTCAAAATGGAATCCGTGCTCGATAAGGGCCCGCGTGCCGTAGTGCAACACCTGGTTATCGCCAATGCCGATGCCGTGATGCTGGTAGCCTAAGTGGTGGACGCACAAATGTTGGCCGTGAATGTACATGTTCATGAGGTTAACGCTCCGAGGTTTAGGGTCAGAAGCTACTTTGGCCGATCAACTTGTCCTTTGTCAGGCTTTCGCAAGCTAGTCGGCAGCAGCTAGGTTTGAAGACTAAGGATGTCTGCGACAGGTGGTGTCATTTCGCACCACAAGCCAGATTTAATTTTGCAGACGGCGAATTTTGAGAAAGTCAAAGCGTCATGTATTGATTCGCTACGAGGAACCCTCTGTGACGCCTACCCTAACCGTCGAAAATCTCCACAAGTCCTTTGGTCAAAATGAAGTTCTAAAGGGCATCTCGCTCACGGCCCATGCGGGGGATGTGATTGTATTGCTTGGCGCATCGGGGTCGGGGAAATCGACCTGTCTGCGTTGCATTAACCTGCTCGAATGGCCCAACCAGGGGCGCATTACGGTGAATGGGGAGTCGCTTGAACTCCGTGCCAATGCCAAAGGCCAGCTCCAGCCCGTCAATCCTAAGCAGCTTCAACGGCTTCGTGCCCAGTTAGGGATGGTGTTTCAGCATTTCTATCTTTGGAGCCACTTCACCATTCTGCAAAACCTAATTGAAGGCCCGATCCAAGTCTTAAAGCGGCCTCGAAAACAGGCGATCGAACAGGCAGAAGGGTTACTCAACAAGGTGGGACTGTACGAAAAACGCCATGAATATCCG
Source organism: uncultured Candidatus Competibacteraceae bacterium (assembly GCA_964613675.1). Taxonomy (GTDB): domain Bacteria; phylum Pseudomonadota; class Gammaproteobacteria; order Competibacterales; family Competibacteraceae; genus DAIUCA01. The sequence continues at coordinate 33,239 of CAZTIH010000007.1, read as the reverse complement.
GCATTTTTATCGGGGGGACAGCAGCAACGGGCCGCCATTGCCCGTGCCCTCGCGATGGAGCCGGCCGTATTGCTCTTTGACGAACCGACGTCGGCACTAGATCCAGAGCTGGTCGGCGAAGTTCTGATGGTGATGCGTAACTTGGCGTTGGAGGGTTGCACGATGGTGGTGGTCACTCACGAATTGGGGTTCGCACGAGAAGTCGCTTCGCAGGTCATGTTTCTGCATCAAGGGCTTGTCGAGGAACAGGGAACGCCCGAGGTGCTGTTCACTCAACCGCAATCTGAACGTTGTCGGCAATTTCTCCAAAATTCTCTGAAAAGCAAGTAGGTTATTGATAATGAAACATTTTTTTGCTGTGTTACTCTCTCTGTGCCTGATTACGCCGTTGTCTGCTCGCGAGCTTCGGATTGCGATTGAGGGCGCTTATCCCCCCTTTAGCGCGGTAAATGAGCGAGGGGAATTGTTTGGATTTGATGTAGATATTGCGCGGGCCCTGTGCGAGGAAATGCAGAGACAATGCACACTGATGCAACAGGATTGGGATGGTTTGATTCCCGCGCTATTGGCACGGCGATTTGACGCCATCATCGCTTCGATGACGATTACCGATGAGCGCAAACAAGCGGTGTCGTTTACGAATAAGTACTACCAGACGCCCGCAAGATACCTTCGTCGTAAGGAATCGGGCATCGAAGCGACTTTGGAAGGATTAAGGGGGAAAAATATCGGAGTTCAGCGAGCCACCATTTTTGAGCACTATATCAAGGAAAATTATGGGGATTCCGTGAATATTCGTCTGTACGGCAATTTCGATGAAATGTACTTGGATTTACAGAATGGACGGTTAGAAGTGGCATTTGTCGATGGTCTATCGACGATAAGTGCTTTCCTGGAAACGCCTGCTGGTCAAGAATTTGAGTTTTTTGGCCCAATTATAAGCGATGAACAATGGATTGGTGAAGGTATTGGAATTGCGGTGCGCAAAGACGATGACGCCTTACGAGAACAATTTAATGCGGCAATTCAGACTGTTCGCGCTGATGGGCGTTACGATGCGATTCGGTCGAAGTACTTCGATTTTGATATTTACGGCGATTAATCCTAACTTTTTATGGATGCACTCTGGAGTTACGCCCCGTCATTACTCATCGGGGCAGTATTAACGGTACAGTTAGCGGTGGGATCCTTGGGGATCGCATTGGGGTTGGGGTTGCTGACGGCGTTAACTCGGTTGTACGCCCCCGCCCCAGGTCCGCAGCTCGCGTGGTTGTACACGACGGTTATTCGCGGTGTTCCCGATTTGGTCTTGATTTTACTGGTCTTTTACGGTGGCCAAATGCTGATTAACGAGTTGACCGACTACCTCAATTACGACGGTTTTATCGAGCTAGACAGCTTCACGGCAGGGATTGTGACGTTGGGCGTGATTTTTGGCGCGTACATGGCCGAAACGCTACGAGGTGCTTTATTAGGGGTGCACAAGGGGCAAATTGAGGCGGCTAAGGCGATTGGAATGACGCCACTACGGATTTTTTGGCGTATCACGACCCCGCAAATGTTGCGTTTAGCGTTACCGGGCTTGAGCAACAATTGGCTGGTATTGCTGAAAACGACGGCGTTGGTCTCGGTCATTGGATTGGACGACATCGTGCGCAAAGGGGCGCTGGCGGCGGGGGCAACACGACAACCCTTTACCTTTTATCTTGCGGTAGCGGGGGTGTATCTCATTTTGACCTCGATTTCGCTGCTGTTGGTGCAGGGGTTGACGCATCAAGTCAATCGCGGACAACGGAGGTAGCCCGTGGATTTTTCGATGATTGAGTGGCCGTTATTTTTTCGGGGCCTGTACACGACGATTTACCTAGTGGGGTGGGCGCTGCTCATTGGTCTGATTTTGGCCCACGGACTGGCGATAGGGGAGCGGTATGGGCCGGTATGGGTGGCGTGGCCCATTCGCGCATACACCTATTTTATGCGGGGGACGCCCATGTTGGTGCAGCTCTACCTAATCTATTACGGTGCAGGACAATTTGAATGGATACGAGAGAGCGTGTTGTGGATTGTGCTGCGGGAGGCGTACTGGTGCGCGTTGATTGCGTTCAGCCTAAACACGGCGGCCTATACAGCGGTGATTTTGCAGGGAGCGATGGCGAGTGTGGATCGTGGGGAGATTGAAGCGGCGCGGGCCTGTGGTTTTAGCGAAAGCCTCATTTTGCGACGAATTGTGTTGCCCTCGGCGTGGCGTCAGGCGATCCCCAGCTACGGCAACGAGGTGATTTTTATGTTGCACGGGAGTTCGATTGCGGGGGTGGTGACGATTTTGGATTTAACGGGGGTTGCACGACGGGCCTACGCGATGACGTACAGCCCCTTTGAACCGTTTTTAGTGGCGGGGGCGTTGTATTTAAGCTTGACGGTGATTTTGGTGGGGGGGGTTTAGGGTGTTGGAGTGGCAGTTTACGCGCCATTTGCAGCGGCCCCGCTAAATCGCAATCCGCATTTTTGCAGCGCGTCGATAGGGGGCGTTACTTGATCAATCCTCACCGAAAAAATCGCGTCAACCCCCGTTTTTGCAGGTTTAGCTGTGCAAATGGACGCGCAATTGTTGTGTATGGTGGCCGCCATTTTCGATTACCCTGTGGCGTCCACATCACACTTGTCGTTTTGTTGCCATGAATGTGTTGCGCCTCGCTACTCGTGAAAGTGCCCTTGCCCTCTGGCAGACGAATTTCGTCGCCGCGCAACTGCATACTCATCACCCAGCCTTACAGACCGTCCTCGTGGGCATGACGACCCAGGGTGACCAGAATTTGGAGACTTCTCTCGCCAAAATTGGGGGAAAAGGCTTATTTGTCAAAGAGTTAGAACAGGCGTTGTTGGATGATCGTGCCGATGTCGCCGTACACTCATTAAAGGACGTCCCCATGAGCCTGCCTACGGGGTTGGCGTTACCGGTGATTTTGGCCCGTGAAGACCCTCGGGATGCCATCGTTGGTGTCGCGGATCTCGCTACCCTGCCCCCTAACGCTTTGATTGGCACGAGCAGTTTACGGCGTCAAACGCAACTCGCCGCCCAGTTTCCCCATCTGCAATTTGGTCTGTTGCGCGGCAATGTGAACACCCGACTGCGCAAGCTCGATGAAGGCCAATTTGCAGCAATTATCCTAGCTGCGGCGGGCCTTAAACGGCTGGGATTGGCGCATCGAATCACGGCTTATTTGTCGCCGGAACAGTCGCTCCCGGCCGTGGGACAAGGCGCTATTGCCTTAGA
>CAZTIH010000007.1:12068-29955 GCA_964613675.1 uncultured Candidatus Competibacteraceae bacterium | reverse complement strand
ACAAATCCCAAAATGAAGGTGGATCTAAAGTGAAAGAAAAAGAATGATACAATTGTGCAAAATGTATTATATGTGCTACATGACCCCTCAACGGCCCTCACAATTACGGCTGAACGCGCCATGAATCGACGATTAGCGGGAAGTTGCCAAGTCCCCATTGCGGGTTACGCGACCCTCGATGCCGACCAAATTTGGCTTCGAGGACTCGTTGCCGATCCCGATAGCGGCGCGATTTTTCGGGCGGAACAGCGGGGAGCGGCGCATCAAGCGGCTGAGATTGGGGAACAGGTCGCCGAACAACTGTGTATGCAGGGGGCAGATCGGGTTTTGGCGCGTCTTCGGGGAGAGACCCCATGAAATCTCTAGCGGGAGTGGGTGTTCTGATCGTGCGTCCTAGGGCACAAGCCTTAGATTTGTGTAAAAAATTTGCCGAATGTGGTGCGCATCCGTTGCCCTTTGCAGCCCTTGAAATTGTCCCCATCGACGACCCAGCCGCTTTAGGGCCGTGCATTGAGCGTCTTGAGTCGTTTGATTTAGCGATTTTTACGAGTGCCAATGCGGTACGTGAGGGGTTACCGTTCATTTTGCAGCGTCGTTCGTGGCCCGCTTTGACCACCTTAGCCATAGGGCCTGCAACTGCGTTGGCGCTTATCCAAGCCAATATCCCCGTGACCGCAATTCCCGAACAGACCGACAGTGAAGGCTTGCTCTCGCTTGAGCAACTATCTGATTTATCAGGTAAAAAAGTGTTGATTGTCGGCGGAGAAGGGGGGCGCGATGCCCTCGCACAGGGGTTACGGGAACGGGGCGCCACGGTGGAAAAATTGGCTGTGTATCGACGGGTGCGCGGTCAACAAGACCCTTCTTTGGTCAATTCGTTGGGTCAAGCGGGACTCATTCATTTTGCTATTGTAACCAGCAGCGAAACGTTGACTTATTTACTCGACGCACTCAATGAATCGCCTTGGTTATTTCATACCAAGCTGATTTTATTGAGCGACCGCACCGCGAAACAGGCCCAACAGCTTGGATTTACCGCAGTGCGAGTGGCGTCAAAAGCGAGTGATGATGCGCTCATCGCCACCGTAATCGATTGGTATGCCCATTTTTTGGAGACTTGAGTTCTATGACAAACGATATGCAAACCCCCGCGCCGGTGATTGTGAAAAAGGGCGGTGTAACGGGGCCGCTCGCGTTGCTCATCGCGTTAGGTGCGGCGGGCGGCGCCGGTTATTTGTGGCATCAAGGCGAGCTATATCGGGAGGCCCGTAAAGCCGCCGAACAGCAACGCAACTTCGGCGCCGAAGTGAATCAGCGCCGCTTAACCGTCGCCATTCAAGCCGTTGCCCAGCAGCAGGAAATTGATTTGCAGGATTTGAAGTCTCGGGCTGATCGTCAAGATGAGCGGATCGTCGCGTTACAGGGCGATTTAGCGGATCGTCGTGCAGCGATTGAGGCGTTACAGACATTGACCAACCAACAGCGCGGCGAAATCGGGGCTTTGGGCGGCAATTTGCAGACGTTATCGGAGGCAGTAAATGCACAGTTGGGCACAATTGAAACGGTGCAATCGAATATCCGTGCGGCCCAAACCGATGTCCGTATTGTACGCGACGATCTGCAAGGAACAAAAACCCTCATTCAGACCGATCTTCAGAGTCTGCGCGATCTGATTCAGGGTTTACGGGTCGATTTTGCGGGCAGCCAGGGCGATCTCAACACATTGCGCGATCGGCTCAACACGGTTCAAACGGAGTTGGCATCCTTAAATGAGCAACTGTCGTCACAAAATCTCGATCTCCAAGCGCGGATTGGTTCGGTGAGCGAATCGTTGTCCGTGCAACAGGGGGAAATCGAGATCATTAAAGGCGAGATTCGGGGATTGCAGACCAACGCCAGTAGTCTGTTAACCCAGCTTGAACATCTTAACGAACGCGAAATTGAGACGACAACCGCGTTGCGGAATGATTTGGGGAGTTTTCAGAATCGCGTGGAGAATTTTCAGCTCAATCTCGGCAGCGTGTTGAATACGCTAGAAGCGGTCAAAGTCGTGGCGGCTCGCGGAGGGGATGTCAACGGTTTTGCCTTAGCCGAGGTGGAATATCTATTGCGCCTAGCCGATCACAAGTTGCGCCATCAGCAGGCCGTATCCACGGCGATTGAGGCCCTTGAGATTGCGCGGGAACGGGTAAAGCGCGTGGATGAAAATATCTTTCTGGTGATTGAGCGCCGTCTGGGGGACGACATCGCGACCTTGCGCAATCTGCAACTGCCCAATTACCCCGCGTTGGCCAGCAAAATTCGGAGTTTAAGCCGTCAGATCAGTGAATTGCCTTTGCAAACGGATACCCGTTTAGCCGACTTAAAGGCGCGATTTGATCCATTGCAGACGGCATCGGGGGCGCAAACGGCTAGCGACTCTTGGGTCGATCAGATTATTGGCGGGGCCTGGCGCAATTTAAGTGAAGTGATTGTGGTGCGCGAAATCGAAATGAATGACCGTCGTCCGCCATTGACCAGCCCCGAAGCCCAGTTTTTCTTGTTTGAAAACATTAGTTTGCAGCTCGAAGCTATGCGACTGGCCCTGTTATCGCGAGATACCGAGAGTTACCAAGCGGCGGCCACGCAGGCCATTGAGTGGTTAACGCGCTACTTCGACCGCGACAACCCGCAGTTCAGTGGCGTCGTCAGCGATCTCACCACGCTGAAAGCCGTGCAAATCAATCCCTTCATTCCCGATATTAGCCCGACGCTCCGTGCGTTTGAGGAGATTATGACGCGTCGCGAACCCATCCGCTCGGCGTCGATCCCCGCGCTTTCAGAAGGTCGTTAACCCATGATTCGCGATTTAATTGTTTCGTTATTGCTTTTTCTCGCGGTGGTCGTGGGGGCGCTGTATTTGGCCAGCTATTTGGGACAATTGACGACGCGCGATGCGGGTTATGTCTTCATCAGTGCCCACGGCTACGCCATAGAAACCAGTGTCTTCGTATTAGGGGCATTATCAGCGGGGTTTGCGCTGGTGTCTTACATCGCGATTAGTGCGTTCGTATGGATATGGCAACTGATTTTTGAACGGCGCAAGCGTCGTCAACGGGCTGCTTACAAGCAACTTCTGGAGGGTTTACAGAAACTTTCCGTCGGTCAATGGAAACGAGCAGAACCCGTTTTGTTAAAAAGCGCAAAAGCCGACGTTTATCCAGGACTCGGTTACGCGGGTGCGGCGTTGGCGGCGGAGAAACGCGGTGATAGCGAGGTCGCAAAATCTTATTGGCTACAGATTGGGCTGTTGACGGGCGAATCGGCATTAGTTGCGGCCATGGCGCGTGCAGAACTCGCGTTGGAACGTAACCAGCCAGGGCTTGCGCGGGATTTGCTCGAACCTTTTGCGGGCACAGTACGTGACTATCCGCGTTTGCAAGCGATGTTGGCGCGGGTGCTGGTTCATCATCAGGATTGGGAAAACTTGGAGAAGTTATTAGCTGTGTTGCAGGAGAGCGACGCCTTAGATAAGGGCGAGTTGCGGGAATTGCAACGCCAAGTGCATAGCGCGCAATTCGCTAAGTTGGGGAACAATGTGGCGCAGTTACAGTTGCGTTGGAGTCGCTTAAACGAGTCGTTACAGGCTGATGAAGGGGTGTTTTTGGCGTTTATTTCCCAGTTGCACGATGCGGGCGAAGTGAGTGAAGCGGAGAGTCGTCTGCGAACGGCTTTGGAGGAGCAGTGGAGCGACCGTCTCATTCAGGCTTATTGTCAATTGACCCGTGTTAATGCACAAACTCGCTTAGCGAATGCGGAAAAGTGGTTGGCCGATCAGCACAACAATGCCATTTTGCTCAAGACGTTGGGACGGGTGGCGAGAGAATGTGATCAGCTCATCAAAGCGCGTGATTACCTACAAATGGCTTTGAAACTGCGTCCAGACGCGGAAACTTACGAGCAATTAGCTGAAGTATTAGAGGATTTGGGCGATGCCGACGGAGCAAAATCTTGTTACCGCAACGGGTTGCACCAATTGACGGGCCGTCCCAACGAATCCCCGTCCACGCCCAACACCCCTGCACTGACTTAATTAACTTGACGTTGGGTTTATTCCGCTCTGTGTGCCTTCCCGAAAAGCCCTCGCGAGGGCTTTTTTATATTGGGCAAGGTGTGATTGTGGTTGCGTTGCTGTGATTACGGCCACTCCAACCAAGTCGCTAACGGTGCGATGGGGCGGCGCAAAAGATGTTGATAAACCACGGTGTACTCGAACACGCGCTTGGCATACCCCCGCGTTTCGGCAAACGGAATGGCTTCAATCCATTCGTCCATGGGCAACTGATTGCGTCGCCACTGATTGACGCGACCTCCCCCCGCGTTGTAGGCCGCCGAAGCCAACACAGGGTGATTGTATTGCCGTTGCAAGCGCCGTAAATGTGCCACGCCCAGTGCGATATTCTGATCGGGATTGAGCAGCGCCGCTCGGTGACTGGGTAAATTGTGGGTTCTGCCCTCCTGTGCGGCGGTCGCGGGCATGAGTTGCATCAACCCCAATGCCCCCGCAGAGGATCGTGCATCGCTTCTAAACGCCGTCTCTTGGCGGATGATGGCAAATGCCCATGCCGGATCGACTTCACGCCGTTGGGCTTCGCGAAAAATCGTCTCGCGATGAGCGATGGGAAAACGCCAAGCTAAGTCGTCCCACTGCCCCAATCGCGCCGCCAACGTAATGGCGAAGTGGTGCCAGCCCCATTCACTGAACTGCTTGGCGGCGGCAATTTGTTCGGCCTCGGAAAGCTGGGGTTGCAACTGACGCCATTCCGCGAGGGCATCGGATTCGCGATTAAGTCGATACAACCACTGAAGCCGCTGAAAACCAGGCAACGCTTGTAAACGGCTTCGCGCTTGAGGTGTAGGACGTGCGGGACGATCGACGATATTGACAGGCAACCCCGTGCGATAGGCCGCTAGAAACCCGTAATAGTCGCGTTTTTGGGTCAGGGGTTCGTAAATACGGCGTGCGGCAGCGGGTTGGCGTTGTTGTTCGAGGGCGCGGGCGTGCCAATAACGTCCCATCGGCCAATCGGGCAGAGTGGACTGCCACCGTTCGGCTTGTCTGACGATTTCGGCCCAATTTCGGTCGCGCAGTAACAAGCGAATTTGTAGATCGCCCACTTCGGCATCGAATGCGGCGGGCGGTAAGTTTGCTAAGGCGCGTAAGGCCAAATCGGCTTGACGGGTTTGTGCAAGGCGTACAATACAACGCCGCTGAATGGCGAAACGCTCGGACGCAGGTAAGGAAGGTAAATTTTGTAAGGTTGATCTGGGTTGGGATCGACAGCGCCGTAAACCAATCTCTAGCGCCAGATTACGGGGCAAGTCGGCGGGAAATGCGCCTTCATCCTGTTGCCATGCCCGCAACCAGTTTTGTCCGGGATCGCGGTTAGGTAACTGACGGGCAAGGGTTTGGGCGTCTCGTTCTTCACCGGCCAAAAGTAAGGCAACTAAGCGTTCTCGTTGTAAATTGGCGGTTAATGCGCCTGATTTTGACCATTCTTCGAGGGCAGGCTGACAGGGTCTAGGTAAGGAAAGCCCCTGTGAGTAATAAATAGCCAACTCGTTAAAGGCGATGGATCGCTGATTTTGGGCAAATAATCCCGTTAAACGATGACAGAATAGGTCATCTCGGTCGTCTGGACGGGAGTAACGCATAAAAATCGGCCAATTGCCGCGTTGAGCCATTTCGGTCAGTAATTTTTGCCGCAACGCTTCCACAGGGGGCGCATCGGGAAAACGGCGCAGCAATTCGTCGATTTCTTGCGCTTCAAAGGGCTGCCAACCCAATTGTAAGGCAAGTGCCTGTAAGTAAGGCAACAACGGGTGTTGGGCGAAGGGTGCCGTGATGACGCGCCAGTTCGTCGGATTGGTCTGAATGGCGCGTTCTGCAACTTGGAATCCCCGTAATGACAGGTCGTTGGCGTGAAGCGGGCCGAAACCCGCCAGTAAAATGAGAAAATAACCCCAGCGCATTACCATTACGACCTAACCGTTTTCGCGAAAATGATTGTAAAACTGCTGGACACGCCGTACGTAAGTCTGCGTTTCTCGGTAAGGCGGAATGCCACCGTGACGCCGTACCGCACCTTCCCCCGCGTTATAGCCCGCCAAAGCCAGCTCGACATTGCCGTTGAAGTGGTTCAGCAACCACCGCAGGTATTTCGCGCCGCCCTCCATATTCGCAATCGGGTCGAAAGAATCACGCACGCCAAAGCGCTGCGCCGTTGCAGGCATTAACTGCATCAAGCCGCGTGCCCCCGCCGGTGACACTGCCCGAGGGTTGTAACTCGATTCGGCACTGATGACGGCGTGCATGAGCGCTGGATCGAGTCCATTTTGGTGGGCAATGCGGTTGATATGAGGGCTGTAAATTTGACGGTTTTGGCTGAAGTACCCATTAGGCCGTCGCGATCCCGTGACCCCCGTACCCTGATAATTACGCCAGCGTTGGTTGTGCCGTGGATGTTGGTTGCTTAACCGTGCTTGCCTTGCCGCCGCTGACCGTTGCCAACCGTCCGACCAGTGGTTGAGCCGCTGGGGTGTGCCGCGAGGAGTCAATAGCGTAGCGCCGTTGGGTGAACTCAACCCCACTTCCGACTGCAAATTCCACCGAATCCAATTGCTCGTCGTCATAGGCGGCGCATCTTGAGGAAGGGTCGTGGGTTGGTTCATCACGATGACAGGGCGACTCGGTTCCGGGGCACGGTAGGACGGCGTTGCCATCATCCTTTGATAGCGGGTACCGGTTGGAACATTGGTGATGTGACGTACACCGCGACTATCTACATAGGAATAGATGTCGGCATGGGCCACGGTAATCGGCAATAGAAGTAAAAGCAGAAGACGAGGCATAGGCGCTCCGCAAGCTGAAGGGATGATTAATCATGCGGGGCAATTTAGTCGTAACTGCGGGTCGATCAAAGTGAAAGCGTTGCGATAAAAAGCCTTACCTTGCCATTTTAATCCGACACAAGATAATTCCCCGGCTTCAATCCAAGCCTCAACCGCCAGCAACCGAGGACAATGCTGTGACCGATTCTTCCGCCGTCATCGACTTAAATGCGCCCGAGTGGTATCTCAACCGCGAACTGACCTGGTTAGCCTTCAATCAACGTGTTCTGCACGAAGCTGAAGACGAACGTACCCCATTGCTTGAACGCTTAAAGTTTGTGGCCATTGTGGGGGGCAATTTGGATGAATTTTTCATGAAACGGATTGGGGGATTAAAGCAGCAATTTGGGGCCAATTTGCGAGAACGTACCGTAGATGGTCGTACCCCCCAACAGCAGATCGACGAATGTTGTGCAGTGATTCGCGTCCTGGAAACCCAGCAACAGACTTTTTTTGAAACGATTCTGAAACAACTCGAAGCGCATGGCGTGTTTATCCGTCCATATCAGCATCTGACGCCACACCAGCAGCAGCAGTTACGAGAGCACTATCGGCGTAATATTTTTCCCTTAGTGACTCCGCAGGTGATGGATCCGGCGCATCCGTTCCCGTTTATCTCCAATTTATCGCTCAACCTTCTGGTGGCAGCCCGTTATGTCGATAGCGATCAGGGCACGCTTCATCGCATTAAAGTGCCGGTAGGGGCCGGTGTGTCGCGGTTTCTGGTCGTAAAAGATGATCTTGCAGAATCTGAACGCCATGTATTTGTCGCGTTAGAAGAAGTGATGGCCCACAACCTCGATTTGATTTTCCCTGGCATGGTCATTGATAGCGTTGAGCTATTCCGCGTCACGCGCAATGCGGTCGTCGAGCAGGATGAAGAAGAAGCCGACGATTTGTTGCAGATGATTGAATCAGAACTGCGCGAGCGACGGTTAGCGCCCATCGTGCGTTTACAGGTTGATCAAAAGATGTCGGTGATGCACCGAGGGATGCTTGCCGCCGAATTGGAGCTTGAAGAGAGCCGCGATGTGTTTGAAGTCAGTGGCATGTTGGGGCACAAAGATCTTTGGCAGATTGTCGGTTTAGATTTACCCAACTTGCACGACGCCCCGCATCACGCAATTGATAACCCGCAACTGGCGGGTGCACCGAACATTTTTCATGTCATTCGGGAGCGTGGGGGGATTCTGTTACAACATCCGTATGAGTCTTTCGGAACATCGGTTGAGCGGTTTGTGTGGGAGGCGAGCCGTGATACGAAGGTACGGGCGATCAAAATGACGCTCTACCGCACTTCTGAAAATACCAAAATTATCGAATATCTGGTCGAAGCGGCCCGTAATGGCAAGCAGGTGGCGGTGGTCGTGGAACTGAAAGCCCGTTTTGATGAGTCCGCTAACATCCGTTGGGCTAATCGCTTAAATCAAGCGGGGGTGCATGTCACTTATGGGGTGGTTGGGCTGAAAACCCATTGCAAAGTGGTATTCGTAATTCGACAGGATTATGACGGATTGCGGCGTTATGCCCATATTGGCACGGGGAACTATCATGCGGGGACGGCACGGTTGTATTCCGATCTTGGGCTGTTGACCTGTGACCCCCCGATGGGCCAGACCGAGACATCGATAGGCGAAGATTTAACCGAACTTTTTAACTTTTTGACGACAGGGTGTGTGCCAAAACGCCATTATCAGAAGCTATTGCCGGCGCCAAAGTCGTTGAAACCGGCGTTGCTGTTAAAAATCCGCCGTGAAATTGAACGACATCAGCAGCATCAGAACGGATTAATTCAATTCAAAATGAATGCGCTGGAGGATGCCGACATCACGCGGGCGCTTTACGAGGCGTGTCAAGCGGGCGTGAAAGTCGATCTCATCGTGCGGGACACCTGTCGATTTCGGCCGGGTGTTCCCGGATTATCGGAAACGGGGCGCGTGATTAGCATTGTAGGGCGTTTTCTGGAGCACACCCGTATCTACTATTTCTACAATGGAGGTTCAGAAGAGTATTTCATTGGTTCAGCAGATCTCATGAAGCGCAATTTAGAGAGTCGTGTAGAAGTCGTGACGCCGATTGAATTGCGCGAATTACGCGACGAATTGCGAAAAATTCTCGATTTACAATTAAACGATCAACGTTCTGCGTGGGAAATGCAGTCAGATGGCACCTATCTTCAGCGCACCCCCACCGACAACACTGTAAAAGGCACGCATGAACGTTCTATTGAGATGGCGCAACAGCGATTAGCAGAAGAATTACGGCTCAAGAAGCGCAAGCCTCGTGGGGTTTCGTCGCAAACGCGCTAGATTTTTGGCGGTAAATCGTGTCCCGTTTCTCTCGACGAGAAGCGGGTTTTTAATTCTGAAGCCCGAGATGTGAAGTATGAATGTTTTAGTTGTTGGCAGCGGAGGGCGCGAACATGCCCTGTGCTGGAAGTTAGCCCAGTCCCCCTTGTTGACCGCTTTATTTTGTGCACCGGGCAATCCGGGATGTGCTGAACTCGCAACATGTGTTCCGATTGCTGCGGACAATGTGGCCGACCTCATTGCTTTTTGTCGGACTCAACCCATTGATTTTGTTGTCGTTGGCCCCGAAGCGCCCCTCACTAAAGGGCTAGTGGATGGATTGACGGCTGCGGGCATTCTCGCGTTTGGGCCAACCCAGTCAGCGGCGCAACTCGAAGGTTCTAAAGGATTTATGAAAGATCTCGCACAGGCCTTTCAGATTCCGACGGCCGCGTACAGACGATTTAACGCTACAGAATACGACCTTGCGCTGGCGTATCTGCGTCAACAGCCCATGCCCATTGTGTTGAAGGCCGACGGTTTGGCGGCGGGCAAGGGGGTGTTGGTGTGTGCAGATTTACTCGAAGCCGAGGCCGCATTGACAGCACTGTTAATCGAACGGCGGTTTGGGTCGGCCAGTGAATCGGTCGTGATTGAAGCGTTTTTGGCAGGGGAAGAGGTCAGTTTTTTTGCGTTGAGCGATGGTACGACCGTGTTGCCCTTGGCGGCGGCGCAAGACCACAAGCGAGCATTTGATGGCGACTGTGGGCCAAATACGGGGGGGATGGGCGCGTATTCGCCTGCGCCAATGTTTACTCCCGATTTACAGCAACAGGTCATGGAGACCATCGTGCAACCCACGGTCACGGCGATGGCCCAGCGAGGAACCCCCTTTCAAGGCGTATTATTCGCGGGCCTCATGATTACGACGGCAGGCCCCCAACTCATTGAATTTAATGTTCGTTTTGGGGATCCAGAATGCCAAGTATTGATGCCGCGATTACAAAGCGATTTGTTGCCGTTACTGGTTGCGGCGGCGCGTGGAGAATTAGCTTCGGTCCCCCCCCCCGTTTGGCGTGACGAAAGTGCGTTAACCGTGGTGTATGCCGCAAAGGGGTATCCCGAAAAACCCGAGTTGCATACGCCAATCCGTAGCTTGGACGCGGCAAAAAGTGTGGCGGGCGCAACGATTTTTCACAGCGGAACGGCGTTAAAGGCGGGGCAACTCGTCGCAAATGGTGGGCGGGTTTTGAATGTGATGGCCATAGCACCGACGCTGCAAACAGCACAACAGCAGGCATATCGGGCCATCGCGGAAATCGACTGGCCAGGCGGATTTTATCGTCGCGATATTGGCGGGCGGGCGTTACAGCACGATGCCAAATTGTTGAGTTAACCCCAGAAGTTCGCCTGTCTGCCCCTGTCCAATGGCCCTAAACGACCAGGAATCGCCTTCACGGGCCAGTTCGCCAATGATGAGGGCGGTTTCGTTGGCGAATGCTTCGCTGAGGGTGTAACGCAGAATTTCCGTTTGATTGGAAAGATCGAGACAGCGAATAAACGCATTTTTTACGAGACCAAAATGGTGACCGCGCTCGATGGCATCGTGAATGGTGACCGTAAACACGAGGCGCACGATTTCGGGCGGCAGCTTGGTTAAATCGACGGTAATCACTTCATCATCGCCGTCGCCACTCCCCGTACGACTATCTCCACTATGAATAACTCCACCACAAATTGATGTGGTTTGGTTATAAAAAATGAAGTCTTGTTCGCCCCGCACCTTCCCCTGTTGGGTCAGTAGAAACACGCTGGCGTCCAAATCAAAGGGAGGATTCGCTTCACTTACATCCCATCCCAAGCCAATTTGCAGACGGTCAAGGGCGGCGGTGAGTTGGGGGAGCGAGAGACTTTCGCCCTTCTGCATGGAAAGCGGGTTTGCGGGGTTGTCGCTGATGCTTTCGCTACCTTGCATCAGGAGACTGTCGAGCTGGGAAGCATAGGGAACATCTTCGACGGCATCGGGGTTGGGTTTAGGTAAATCGCTCATGGCATGGCCTCAATGGAAGGAAGTTGCAATATTTTCCGCAAAAATTCAGTGACCTATGAATCGTTAAATTGCCCTACTTATTTAAGAGATGGCAATTTGATAAAGCATTCATCCCGCAAAACGATACCGTGTTGGCTCCACTGGGTTAAGACATCTTCTTCGGTCAGCAAAGGCGCAAGGGATTGTAGATCATCGCCTAAACACTCGATTTTACGCAAAAATAGCCCTTTACCTTCGGAATTAACGCCGAGAAATTTGAGTTTTACGATGAGTTTTTCGACGCTTAACCCCTGATGACGACACAACCGCCCTAATGTCATGGCTGTACTGCTTGCTATCGCGGCCTGTAACAATTCTATAGGCCGAACGCCATCATCTTGACCGTCGAGCAGCGTAGATTCGTCCGCGACGAGCAGACGGTTCTGAACATTAATCGTGGTTCGCCAAGGTTGGCCCGACCACTGGGCAACGACCTCGCCCGTTTCCCCCGAGGGAGGCGTGTCCGGGGCCAGGTCGCAAAAGGGTTCACCCCATAATTTAATAAGTTGGGCAATTTGAAGCGCTTCAGATTCGACGGAAAATAGATGGTCACTTTGCGGTAGCAGAAAAGTGCTCGCAGAATCGCCGAGGATTTCGGCCGTTTGACGGGCATGAATTGCAGGAACCACCGTGTCGCGTACGCCGTGAATCAGCAGGTGAGGTAAGGTCGGTAACGCTTGGGGTTGTCGTCGTAAATCATCGAGAAAATCCCGACTTACTGGCCAGTTTTGACCAAAAATCGTCAAATTTACGACTTTTTGCGTCGAAATTGAGGTTTGCTGTGCGGGGGAAAAGAGCAAGTCAATTAAGTCACTGGGGTGTAAAGGCGTCGCGAGGCTGACAATACTGCGTAGGCTAGGGCATTGTCGGCTGGCGGCGCGGGCGACACATCCCCCTAATGAGTGGCCGATCAGAATTGTAGGCGCACGAAAGCGTTGGGTAAGATTTTCGACGGCAGCTACGACGTCCAAAATGTAATCCGAAAAAATGACGTTTGCTGGGTCACCTTCGCTGCGACCGGTTCCGGAAAGGTCGAGACGCAGCACGCCAATCTCTAAATTGGCGAGTCGTCGGCTAAGTTGAACGAGACACTTAAGCGCGCCACTTGCCGTAAAACCGGGAATGAGAACTGCGAAGGCCCGAGGACGGGACGGCAGATCCAAGACGCCGTGAATGGTTCGGCGATGACTACCACTAAATTGAATTGCAAGGGATTTCATTATAAATAAAGGGGAAGTGAGTCGGTGTAAGGAGGAAAAAAATGGCGAGAATACAAGTGGTCTCAAAACGCTAAATTCGCCACAATAGCCCGTTCAGCTATTAAGGAGCACCCGATGTCTTTATCCGCTTTTAGTATCCGTCATTTTGGCCCAAATACTGCCGAACAACAGGCGATGTTGGCCACATTGGGGTTATCTACACTTGATGAACTTATCGCTGAAACGGTGCCCAGTTCGTTGCGTTGTGACAGGCTGCAAGCCATCGGTAACGGTTCTGATGAAGCAAATACCCTCGCAAAATTAAAGACTTACGCCGATCAGAATATCTTGGCAAACGCTTTTATCGGACAAGGCTATTACCCCTGTCACACCCCTGCGGTCATTCTGCGGAATGTCTTTGAGAATCCGGGTTGGTACACCGCTTACACGCCCTATCAGCCGGAAATCTCCCAAGGCCGTTTGGAAGCATTGCTCAATTATCAAACCATGATTTGTGAATTGACGGGCATGGCCGTAGCGAATGCGTCTTTGCTGGATGAAGGTACGGCGGCGGCGGAAGCGATGGCCCTATGTCGGCGCGTGACGAAATCCAAGAATCAGGGATTTTTTGTCGATCAGAACACCCATCCGCAAACCCTGGCCGTCATGCAGACAAGGGCTGCCGCAGCGAGCATTCCCCTCACCGTTGGCGACTTTGAAACGGTTGATTTAACAGGGGATTTTTACGGTTTGCTCGTCAGTTATCCCCATTCTGATGGCAAAATTACCGATCTCCGTGCCCGTATTTCAGAAGCGCAGCAGAACAAGGTAATGGTGGTCGTCGCAACGGATTTATTGGCCCTGACGCTCTTAACGCCGCCGGGGGACTGGGGCGCGGACATCGTTTTGGGGACAAGCCAACGTTTTGGGATTCCTCTGGGGTTTGGGGGGCCACACGCGGCCTTTTTTGCCGTGAAAGACGAGTACAAACGGGCGATTCCCGGGCGTCTCATTGGCGTATCGGTGGATGCGCAGGGGCAACCAGCGTATCGGCTTACCTTGCAGACTCGCGAGCAACATATTCGCCGCGAGAAAGCGACGAGTAACATTTGTACGGCGCAGGTGTTGTTGGCGGTGATGTCGGGACTGTATGCGTTGCACCACGGCGCGACGGGGCTGACGGCAATTGCGACGCGCGTTCATCGCTTGGCACAACAAACAGCAATGGCGTTGCAGAAAGTGGGGTATCGTCTGAAGCACGTCCATTTCTTCGACACCATAGCGGTTGAGACAGGCGACCAGACCAATCATGTTCTGCAACGGGCCTTAGAAAACCAGTTGTTGTTGCGCAAAATCGACGATCAGACGGTGGGCATAAGTTTTGATGAGACCAAAACCGTAGAGGATGTTAAAGCGTTATTAGCCATTTTTGGGGTTGAATCGGACAATTTCGGGGCAACCGAATTAATATTAACGCAACCGTTTTCATGGGATCCCGCATTACAGCGACAAGGCCCTTGTTTGCGGCATCCGATTTTCGATCAATACCGTTCAGAAACTGAAATGATGCGCTATTTACGTCGGTTAATGGACAAGGACTTCGCATTAGATCGCGCTATGATTCCTCTAGGGTCGTGCACCATGAAACTCAACGCGGCCGCAGAGATGTTACCGGTCTCGTGGCCAAAATTCTCGCAATTACACCCCTTCGCACCGACCGAACATTTTGTTGGTTATCAAAGGGTTATTCGCGAATTAGAGGATTGGTTAGCCAAAATGACCGGGTTTACGGCCTGTTCGCTGCAACCTAATTCGGGTGCCATGGGTGAATACGCGGGGTTGTTGGCGATTCGGTCTTATCACCGTCAGCGAGGCGAGCGGCAACGGGAGGTTTGTTTGATTCCCAGTTCGGCTCATGGCACGAATCCGGCATCGGCACAGATGTGTGGATTTCAAGTGGTGGTCGTGAATTGTGACCGTCAGGGCAACGTGGATGTAGTTGATTTACAAGCCAAAGCTGAAAAACACCGCGACCGACTAGCAGCCCTCATGTTGACCTACCCTTCTACGCATGGGGTATTTGAGGACGAAGTGTCGAAACTCTGCGAAATCGCCCATCAAAATGGCGGTTTGGTGTACATGGACGGGGCAAATTTGAACGCCCTAGTGGGGCTCGTGAAGCCCGGCGACATTGGATTTGATGCGTGTCACATCAATTTGCACAAAACCTTTTGCATACCGCATGGAGGGGGCGGACCGGGGGTGGGACCGATTGCGGTGAATGAAAAGCTCGCACCCTTTTTACCCAGTCTGAACGGAGCAACTTGGCGGGCATCCGATTTAGCACATTCGTCCCATCATTCGCAGGACACCGAATTAGTTGGGCCAGTGGCGGCGGCACCTTTTGGTTCGGCGAGCATTTTGCCAATTAGTTGGATGTACATGGCGTTAATGGGAGATGCAGGGCTGACACGGGCGAGCGAATTAGCAATTTTGAACGCGAATTATCTTGCAACGCGGTTGAGTCCCCACTATCCGATTCTGTATCGCGGTGCACGCGGTCGAATTGCCCACGAGTGCATTCTCGATTTGCGACCGCTCAAGGAGACGGTGGGGATTACCGTGGATGATGTTGCTAAACGTCTGATGGATTACGGATTTCATGCCCCAACGATGAGTTGGCCCGTCGCGGGAACGCTGATGATCGAACCGACTGAAAGTGAATCGAAAGCCGAAATAGACCGCTTCATCGAAGCAATGATTGCTATTCGCGAGGAAATTCGTGCGATAGAACAAGGGGTTTGGTCACAAGCGGATAACCCATTGGTCAATGCCCCTCATCCTGCAACGGTCTTGTTGGCGGATGATTGGACGCATCCCTACTCGCGGCAACAGGCGGCGTATCCGTTGAAATGGGTGGCGACACGGAAGGTATGGCCGTCGGTGGCGCGGATCGACAACACGTATGGCGACAAAAATATCGTCTGTAGCTGTCCAGCGATGTCGGAATACGAAACGGAATAAGCTGTAGATTCTGAATGACGGTGCAATTGGTCATTTTTGCGAAAGCGCCGGTGGTCGGTCGGGTGAAAACGCGATTGGCCCGCGCATTGGGGGCCGAGGCTGCCTGCGAAGTCGCGATGACTCTATTACGACAAACTTTTGATATTGCTCAAAAAACTGGCCTACCTTGCCATTTATTTGTCGATGACTTCCATCCGCTATTCGCTACGACGCCTTGGCCGATTTATCGTCAGATCGACGGCGATTTAGGCGAACGGATGGCAGCAGTATTTACAGAACTCTTCTCAACGCATGACCGCGTTCTGCTCATTGGCAGTGACATCGCGTCGTTGACGGTTGTCGAGTTGCAACAGGCTGCTGCGAAGTTAAGCCAAACTGAAGCGGTGATTGGCCCCGCCCTCGATGGCGGTTATTGGGCGATTGGGTTGCATCGGCGATTAACCGTACTGTTATCCCAACTCTTCGCTCCATTGCCTTGGGGAACTGAAACCGTCTTTCAGAACACCGTTACGCGCTTGCAGAATCTGAATGTGGAATGGAAAACATTAACTGATGGATGGGATGTCGATGATTTTTCCGATTATCAACGCTATCTACGAGACATAACTTCATGAATTCGGCAAGTTTTTTTCATTTGCTGGTGGACGCCCAAACCCTCGCAAGGCATCTCGATGATCCGTCGTGGGTATTGGTGGACTGTCGTTTTGAACTTACTGCTCCGGAAGCAGGCGAACGAAATTACCGTCTCGAACACCTTCCAAAGGCCCGTTACGCCCATTTGGAGCGCGATTTATCGGGGCCTGTCACGCCAACGAGTGGCCGTCATCCCTTGCCCGATCCCGTGCTATTGGCAGAAAAATTGTCGAGTTGGGGGATCAGCACGACGACCCAGGTCGTAGTTTACGACGAGGGACCCGGGGCGTTTGCGGCGCGGTTGTGGTGGTTGCTGCGTTGGTTGGGACATGAGCGCGTGGCGGTACTCGATGGGGGGTTAAAGGGGTGGCAACAACAGGGTTTTGCGTTGACCCCAGAGATTCCCGAGATTACGGCAGCCACATTTGAAGCTAAACTGCAAGAAAATCAATGGATAAGCGGTGCGGCGCTGGTTGTCGCCTTAGCCGATCAGTCGATTCATTTGCTCGATGCGCGGGGAGCCGATCGCTTTCAAGGACAGAACGAAACCCTTGATCCCAAAGCTGGCCATGTAAGAGGGGCGATCAACCGCCCTTTCATGCAGAACTTGCGGGACGGTTACTTCAAGTCGCCGACCGAGCTGCGAGCCGATTTTACGGCGTTGTTGGGCGGGGTACCGTCACAGCCTTTGGTTTCGATGTGCGGGTCGGGGGTGACGGCGTGTCATAATTTATTGGCACTAGAGTTGGCTGGATTGACGGGGATGCGGTTATATCCCGGATCGTGGAGTGAGTGGTGTAAGCATTCGGAATGGCCAATGACGGTGTTCTGAATTGCGCCTTAAGAACTTTCGCGATGGTCACAGTTGGGTTTATTGCAGTGGGCGTACAGAATCAGACTGCGATCAGAAAGGTTAAACCCTTGTTCGCTCGCAATTTCTTTCTGTCGACGATCGACGAGTTCATCGTGAAACTCAAAAATTGAGCCGCAATCCAGACAAACGATATGATCGTGGGGGCCCCCTTCGTTGAGTTCAAACACCGATTGGTTGCCCTCAAAATAATGACGTTTAATCAGGCCGGCGGACTCAAACTGGGTTAGTACACGATATACCGTTGCTAAACCAATCTCTTCGCCCGCTTGAATCAGCGCTCGATAAATGTCTTCCGCCGTCATGTGGTGATCTTTTCCGCTTTGTTCTTGGAGAATTTCTAGAATCTTCATGCGGGGCAGGGTCACTTTTAGACCAGCTTGTTTAAGTTCATCTGATGACACAAAAACCTCTATTTAACGGTGATAACGAGTTATGACCCATTTAGTATAGGGAGACATGATTTTTTCGTTGAGGCAAAAGTGAATTGGGTCATTAAAACCGTTGTGATTGGGGCGATTGGGAGTGGGTGGGGGTGCGCGACGCCTGTTCCGACTTTCTACCATGTACCCGTTACCCAGGGGCATCTTTTAGATAGCAGCCGTATAGATCAAATCCAAGTGGGGATGAGCCAGGCCACCGTAAGGGAGCTTCTCGGGGAGCCGCTATTACGGGATCCCTTTCAGTCGTCGCGTTGGGACTACTGGTTTAACCGCCGCAGTGGCCCGCGAGATTTGGAACGACGGCGGCTGAGCTTGTTTTTTGAAAACGGCACATTACAACGGATTGAGGGGGATTTTTCCGATGAACGGACGGCAGGATCGTAAATCAGCCTCCTTTTTTCATCGGTTTC
>CAZTIH010000007.1:9630-12058 GCA_964613675.1 uncultured Candidatus Competibacteraceae bacterium | reverse complement strand
CGCGTTGTTGGCGGATCACCTTTGGATCGGCAATTAGCGGACGGTAAATTTCGACGCGGTCGCCAGGTTGTAGCACCGTATCGAGTTTCCCCAAACGACCAAAAACGCCCACCTTGTGCTGAGTGAGATTAATTTCGGGGAATTTTTCTTGGATCCGTGAGGCGTCAATGGCCTGTTGAACCGTTGCCCCAAGCGGTAATTCGACGGTGAGAATGATCTGTTCGTCCGGGCGGGCAAACGCCACTTCAATGGGCATCAAATCTGTCATCGGGAACGGACGGCTGGGTTGTGAACTTGGGCGGCCCGTCGGCAAAAAGCATCAACGAGAGAATGGGCAATTTGGTCGAAGAAGGGACCAATGAGCAGTTTTAATAGAGGGCCGGAGAAGTCGAACTCCAAATCGAGGTTAACCCGACAACTTTTTTCATCGCAGGCATCGAAACGCCATTCGCCTTCGAGTTTTCGGAAGGGGCCATCGACCAAACGAAGTTGGATACGGTGCTCGGGATAGAGGTGGTTGCGGGTGGTGAAGGATTTGCGCAACTGACCTTTTTGCATGGAGATGGTGGCCCACATTTCATGAGGGGTGCGGCTGACAATTTTGCTGCTGGCACACCAAGGCAAAAATTGGGGGTAGGCTTCAATATCGTTGACGAGATGGTAGAGCTGGGCGGCGGAATAGGGCACAACGGCGCTCTTATGAACTTCTGACATAAATCAGCTCCATTTTGGTTTTTTCAATTTTGCGTGATCGCTGGTGAGGACGGTAATTATGACGAATAAACAAAAGCAACCCGATAGCGCGATTATTCGCAATGCGAAGGCGCGACATGATTATTTTATCGAAGATCATTTCGAGGCGGGGTTGGCTTTGGAAGGGTGGGAAGTGAAGAGTTTGCGGGCCGGGCGCGTCCAAATTAAGGAAAGTTATGTGCTGATTAAGAATGGGGAGGCGTTTTTATTTGGGTGTCACATTTCCCCGTTGATGTCGGCCTCGACACATGTTCGCCCAGATGTGACCCGCACGCGCAAACTGCTCTTGCATCGCAAACAGTTGAACACGCTGATTGGGGCCTCAGAACGCAAAGGTTATGCGCTGATTCCGTTGGGGCTGCACTGGAGTAAGGGGCGTGCCAAGTTGGATTTGGGGTTAGGTAAGGGTAAAAAGGAACACGATAAACGCGAAACCGAGAAGACCCGCGATTGGGAACGGGAAAAAGGACGCATCTTGCGGGGGGACAAGACATAATTTCGACGGGGCGTGCTGCGTGAACTAAAAATCATGCCAAGTCACGCCCATAACAAGCTAGTTGCGGCTGGACGATAAAGGTCAAACGCCGTATCTTCCGTCTCACACCTCAAGGGGGCGATCTGGGTTCGACGGGGATCACCAAACTGGAGGCGCATGCCGAGGATGCAGCTCAAACCTCGTTAATCCGGCTGTGAAACTTATAGTCGCCAACGACGATAACTTCGCTCTCGCTGCTTAATCCCAGCGAGCCGCCCGTCGGTTCCCTGCTTGTGGGGGCCGATGTGGGGGTCATCCAAACACAAGATCGCGACCAAGGCCGCTCGCAGCCAAGGCGCTAAAACCCCGCGAGACCGCTTGCCCAGAGCCTGTCCGTCGGCGATGGGGAAGTTAAATAAACGACTGGACTAAGCATGTAGTGCCAAAGGCGTAGGATTTTCGGACGGGGGTTCAATTCCCCCCGCCTCCACCACTATTCAAAAAACCAACCGTTCTCGGTTGGCTTCGTTTTGTCTTTCCCCATTCTTCAGGGCGGGGAGGGTGTCAACTGCTTCTTCAACTCCCGCTTCACCAGTGTCCAGGGCACGAAGGTTTACATTTGCACACCGCCTGCCGAGCTCGGTAGGTGATCGGATCACCTTTGAACCGGCCCTGGTGCTTCTTCCTCATTTTTCCTCCTTAAAACGCTTCACAATCTGTCGTCGCGCCTCCCAGTCCACCGGCAGCGGGTTGCCCTGGAAACCGAATACCCGCTGCACTTCCTCGCCGAGGAACGCGCGGGGACCCTGCCCATCGGAGTCTGCGCATGAACCCGCTCCACCTCTTCGTCTACGGCACGTTGCTGCGCGGTCACCACAACCACGCCCGTTGCTGCGCGCCACACTGGCCCGTGGTGCCCGCCACCGTCTGGG
Organism: uncultured Candidatus Competibacteraceae bacterium; assembly: GCA_964613675.1. Taxonomy (GTDB): domain Bacteria; phylum Pseudomonadota; class Gammaproteobacteria; order Competibacterales; family Competibacteraceae; genus DAIUCA01. The sequence goes on along the minus strand of CAZTIH010000007.1, from coordinate 9,898 downwards.
GCCGCCTGTATGCCCTGTCGGCCGGGTTCCCGGCACTGGAACTGCCCCCGGACGCCGTGTTGGCGCACGGTAGCGACGACCCGGTGCAGGATGCCGAGGTGCAGGTCAGGTGGCCCCCGGTGCCGTGGCTCCGCCCCACCGGCGACTGGGATTCCATCCCTGGTGAACTGATCACCCTACCCGACCCTGCCCGCGACCTGCCGCCCATTGACCGCCTGGAAGGCTTTCGGCCCGGCAGGATTGTCCGGATCCGTCCGATGAACTGGCC
>CAZTIH010000007.1:0-9620 GCA_964613675.1 uncultured Candidatus Competibacteraceae bacterium | reverse complement strand
ACGGCCTGTACACGCGGGGGCTGGTGGCGGTGAACACACGCGATGGGGTGCGCACAGCGTGGGTGTATGACGGTGGGCACTTGGTCAGGCAGGGGGAGCGGATCGGGGCTTGGGGGTGATGGGCACCAAGCCACCCGACCACAACCTTGACCATTCGATTCGTTGACATCCTCCATTCTCTACGGCAACTCCCACTTCACCCCCGTCCCGCCTAAGCCACAGTAGCCATGTGGGTTTTTCGCGAGATACTGTTGATGCTCTTCTTCCGCAAAGTAAAACGCCTTCTGGGGCGCAATTTCAGTGGTCACCGCACCCAATCCTTTTTTCGTCAACAACGCTTGATAGCTCAATTTGCTGTTGATTGCCGCGTCCATTTGGTCATCGTCAAAAGTGTAAATCGCCGAACGATATTGGGTTCCTACATCGTTGCCCTGCCGCATCCCCTGGGTGGGATTGTGCGATTCCCAAAATACTTTGAGCAACTGCGCGTAACTCACGACGTGGGGGTCATATACCACCAAAACCGCCTCCGTATGGCCCGTCATCCCGCTGCATACCTCGCGATAGGTGGGATTAGGCGTGAAACCACCGCTGTATCCCGCCGCCGTCACCCAAATGCCCGATTGGGTCCAAAAACGCCGTTCTGCTCCCCAAAAACAGCCCATCCCAAAAATCGCCTGCTTTAGATGGGCGGGATAGGGCGGTTTGAGCGGATGTTGATTGATCGCGTGGGGGCCAACAGCAATCGCATGATCGCGACCCGGTAGCGCTTCTGCTGGGGTGGGGAGCTGAAGATTTTTTGTGCCAAACAACATAAAATTCTCTCGTTAACTATGAATATGAATGGACAATGCGTTAGATACCGTGCCTTTGACGAGTGACACCCGCCCTAATGCAATTTCATCTGCTCCAAACCCATCATCTGGCGCGCCGTGGACAACTTACCTTTGCCCGAGGTCACGTCGATACGCCCGCATTCATGCCCGTGGGAACCTACGCAACCGTTAAAGCAATGACGCCCGAAGAACTCCGCGAGTTGGGCGCCCAAATCATTCTGGGCAACACCTTTCACCTGATGTTGCGCCCCGGTATGGAGGTCATCACGCAACACGGCGATTTGCACGATTTTTGTCATTGGCCCTTCCCCATTTTGACCGATTCCGGGGGATTTCAGGTGTTTAGCCTGGCCGCCATGCGTAAAATTACTGAAGAAGGGGTGCAATTTCAGTCGCCGATCAATGGAGATGCGGTATTTTTGAGTCCGGAATCGTCGATGGCCATCCAAAAGGCACTAGGCGCGGATGTCGTGATGATTTTTGACGACTGTACCCCCTATCCCGCCACCCACCCCCAGGCGGAACAGTCGATGGAACTGTCCCTGCGCTGGGCAAAACGTAGTCAACAAGCCCATGAACAGCTTGAAAATACGGCGGCGTTATTTGGGATTGTTCAGGGCGGGATGTACGGCGATTTGCGACAACGTTCCGCGACAGCCCTAGTTGAAATGAACTTTTCGGGATACGCCTTGGGGGGATTGGCGGTGGGCGAACCGCTGGCAGAACGACTGGCCGTGTTGGAGATGACATTGCCTTGGTTGCCAACGAATCAGCCGCGCTATCTCATGGGTGTCGGGAAACCCGAAGATTTGGTCGAGGCGGTCGTTCGCGGCGTTGACCTATTTGATTGCGTGATGCCAACCCGTAATGCGCGTAATGGTCATCTGTTTACGCGCTTTGGCGATATTAAAATCCGCAATGCGCGTTATAAACACGATACCCGCCCTTTAGACGAAACTTGTGGGTGTTACACCTGCCGTCATTACAGTCGTGCTTATTTGCGTCATTTGGATCAATGTCAGGAAATTTTAGGGGCAAGACTCAATAGTATTCACAATTTGTACTACTACCAAGCCTTGATGGCAGACTTGCGACATGCCATTGCCGAACAGCGATTTCCTGAATTTGTGACGGAATTCTACGCGCAACGCCAATCCTTACGAGATGAAACTTAGTGCCAAAGCTGTTTTAGGTAGGCTATTAAGGAAATCAGCGTTAAAAGGGTGGCGCTGATTAGTAAAAAGAGTCCCCATTCAAATAAACCGCGCTCTGTCCATAACAAACTCACTAAGGCAACCATTTGTAAGGCGGTTTTGGCTTTTCCCCACGCCGAAACCGTCAATGCCGCTGCGTGTTTCGGAGAACTGAAGTGGGCGCGAAGTCCCGTCACGACTAGTTCTCGGTGGATGATGAGTAAGGTGCAAAACATTAACCACGGAGAGTCAGGGTAGCGACCGACTAGTAAGATTAATGCCGTCGTTACGAGCAATTTATCTGCAAGGGGATCGAGGAACGCGCCTAACGCTGAGGTTTGTTGCCACCGACGGGCTAAAAAACCGTCCAGCCAATCCGTGAGGGAGGCCACTACAAAAATCGCCGTGCTGACCCACGGCGGAGCAAAGTAAAACGCCATCGCGAAGGGCAGGATCAAAACGATTCGCGATCCCGTGAGCAATAAGGGTAAGTTCATCGCGCAAGGGAACTTAAATGGCTTAATCGTCGCTACGGAGTTGGGCGAGATACTGTTGAGCGCGTTCGGCGTAAGCGGTGGCGGACTGGTGAAGGCGTTCGATTTCCGCATCGGTCAGCATTCGCATCACCTTCCCCGGCGAGCCAATGACCAGTGAACCATCGGGAATAATCTTGTTTTCGGGAATCAGGGTGTTAGCACCGATCAGACAGTGACGACCAATAGAAACGTTGTTAAGCACCACCGCATGAATCCCAATGAGGCTGAAATCGCCAATCGTGCAGCCGTGAACCATGGCGTGATGCCCTACGGTGACCCCGCGCCCAAAGGTTAAGGGGCTGCCTAAGTCGGTATGCAACACGGCGTTGTCTTGGATGTTGGTTTCGGGGCCGATGTGAATGCGCTCCAGGTCGCCGCGAACGGTGGCGTTAAACCAGACACTCGCCCGTTCTTCCAAACACACATTGCCAATTACCGCTGCGTTGGGTGCGATAAACTGTCCGGTACCGCGAAGCTCAACACTCAACTCGCCTAAACGATAGCGCATGGTCATCTCCTCATTTTGGGGTTTTATGGGGTTTGGGATGCCCCGAACCGGAGTCGAACCGGTATCTACCGCTTAGGAGGCGGTGGCTCTATCCGCTTTAAGCTATCGGGACAAAGTGGGTGAAGAATTTAAGCTGACGACGCGATTTCGACCACTTTGTTTGGCTTGATATAACGCTTCGTCGGCTATCTGCAACATTTTGGTATACGACCCATTTTCGTGGGCAAAAGTACTGGTTACGCCAATGCTGAGGGTGACATGTGGGGCGGCGTCGGAGTATTCGTGAGGCACATGCCGACTCGCCATAGCCGCACATAACCGCTCTCCCACCGCAATAGCGCCCTCTAAATCCGTGTTGGGCAAGATCATGGCGAATTCTTCCCCACCGTAACGGGCCGCGAGATCCATTTGGCGTTGGGCACTTTGAGCCAGTACCTCCGCGACAATTTTGAGGCAAGTATCGCCTGCGGGATGGCCGTAGTGGTCGTTGTAACGCTTAAAAAAATCGACATCGCAAAGCACCATCGCCAGTGGACGCTTTTGTTTTAAAGACCATTTCCATACATGTTCGCAGTAGTCGTTAAAGTGGCGACGATTGGCAATTTGGGTGAGTTCGTCAAAGTTAGCGAGAAAGTCCAAGCGACGGTTAGCACGGTCGATTTCACCATAAGCCTTTTCTAATTCGCGGTTTTTTTGCTCCAGCTCTCGGGTACGTTCCTCGACGCGCTTTTCTAGGCGTTGATTGAACTCATCGAGCGCGTGACAGGCACGCTCTAGTTCTTGATTTTTCTGGGCCAGTTCACGGTTAGCATGGTCGAGTTCGCGATCCTTAAAGTAACGTCGCAAGGCCTCTTTGGTCGTCAGGGCCAAATCCTGTGGTTCCCAAGGCTTTGAAATGTAACGATAAAGTCGAGCTTGGTTGACGGCACGCCCAACGGCATCGGCGCTGGCTTGGCCCGTCAACATGATTTTCATAATGTCGGGATGGGACTGGTGAAGCTGAATCAACAATTCATCGCCTTTCATACCGGGCATAATCTGATCGGAAATAATCAACGGGACTTCATAGCCGTCTTCGATCAGTTCGGGAATGAGTTCAAGGGCTTCCTCACCACTTTCAGCAACCTCAATTGCACATTCATCGCGCAGATATTGACCTAGCTGGTCTCGTAAGCTCACGAGCACCATTTTTTCGTCATCAACGCAGACAATTGTTGGTCGCTTCATATCTCGGGGTTCTCATCACCAAGGGCTTGTTTGATCAAATCTACTAGCGTTTTTTCATCCCACGGTTTCTGTAAACACGCCAAGAGGTTGGCTTTTTGGCGGGCGCGGTCAACGGCGTCGCGATCGGCCTGTCCTGTTAGCATCACTTTCACGATCCCGGGGAATCGTTCGTGAACTTTTACCAGTAACTCATCGCCTTTCATGCCTGGCATTAGCCAATCAGACACCACGAGCAAAATATTGATCTCGTCTTCAGCCATTTCGGCGATGAGATCGAGGGCTTCGTCGGCAGACTCTGCCAATTCACAACGGTAGCGTTGACCGAAGTGGCGAGAAATCTGTTCGCGCAACGAGTGTAAAACCATCGGTTCATCGTCAACGCATAGGATAGCTTTGCTGTTCATTCAGAAATGTCCGATTGAGGAACCTCTAGGGGGAGATCTATCGTAAACACCGTTTCCCCGGGTTGGCTACGCAAAGCGATATGACCTCCATGCTTGTCGATAATGCGGCGCACAATTGATAAACCTAAACCGCTTCCTTCCCCCGCTGCCTTAGTCGTAAAGAAAGGTTCAAAAATCCGCTTTTGAACCTCCTCTGGAATTCCGCAGCCCGAATCCCCAAAACTCACCTGTGCGCCCGTTGGGGTGGGGCTGAGCGAAATCGTGATGTGACCACGTCCGTTCATCGCGTGCAAAGAATTGTGGATGAGGTTTGTCCACACCTGATTGAGTTCATCGGGGTAACACAAAATGTTGGGGGTTGCGGGGTCATAATGGCGCGTGACTTCGACGCCCTGTTTGAGTGCGTTGTGGTAAATGGTGAGCACAACATCAATGCCTTCGCTTAAATTAGTTTTCACGGGGATGCCTGGTTCCCCAGTGTGAGCATAATTTTTCAGCGCAAACACGATTTTTGCCGCACGATCCACCGCAATTTGGATGTTTTGACCGTTCCGCGCCTGCGCAATGAGGGGTTCAGCAGCATCGAGAAGCAGTTCATTTTCAGGCGTTTTTAACAGGGCTTCTAAAGGTGGGGTTAACGTCGCAAGCCCTAGGGTAATGAGCCGTTGGGAAAGATTGTCGGGCTGCTCAATGCCCATTTCGATGAGAAGTTTACTCATTTCACGCCGCTTCTGACGCTCTTCCCGAGAAGATAAAAACCCCGATACGCGCCGCCCTTCTTCTACAACCTTAAACAAGGTAAACCAGTCATCTTTACTTAGTCGGGCTTGCATAATCGGGAGTAGGTCAATAACGCGCTGTTGTGAAGCAATAATGTTACCAATTGAAGCGCGAATTGCCCCCATTGGTGTGTTGATTTCATGCGCAACCCCCGCGATTAGTTGTCCGAGTGCCGCCATTTTTTCGGTTTGAATGAGGGTATCTTGGGTGTCGCGCAAGGCTTGTAATATGTCGTTGAGTTCGGCGTTCATGTCTTGCAACGCTTCGGTTCGTTCGGCGACTTGGCGTTCCAGCGTGCGGTTGTACTCCGAAAGTAGCTCCTCCGCAGCGGCCCGTTCGCGAATATCTTGGAAGGTGGTTACGACGTGAATGAGTTCGCCATATTCGTTGTAAATCGGTTCGCTGGAGACTTCTACGGGTATTCCATTGGACAGTTCCATATCCTCGACCCGTGCACGTTTTCCCTGAACGGCGTAGAGAATGGGTAATTTTTCGGTAGGATAAAATAGACCCTGGGTGTCTCGTTGCCGAAGTCCCCAAACTGCGGGCAACTCACTTAGTTGGTTGACGGCGTTTTCTAGGGGCAACATTTCGTGTGCCATGCGGTTGGAGTAGCAAAGTTGGTAACGTTGATCGTGAACGACAATCCCCATCGGTACCCCATCTAAGAAGCGCGATAACTTAGTTTCCGTCAGCGATAAAGCGCGATTTAAGGCCCGAGTTTGGGCGTGACTGCGTTCTAAACGATCTACCATTTCCCGTTGCTGCTTCATCATCCCGTTAAACGAGCGGTATAAATCGCCAATCTCGTCCTTGCGATTATTGGGAAGCGATTGCCAGTCTTTGGTCCCAAAACTGTTGGTGGCGCGGTGTAGCAATGATAAGGGATCAATTAACAATCGACGGGTGAAAAAGCCTATTAAAATCCATCCCAACATCAACACGATGCCCAATGCAGTCGCCAGGTGTAGGCGGGACTGCCGGACGAGTTGGCTATCAAATGTACTGGGCAAAGCGACCGCTAAAATGCCCCGAATCTGACGATTATGTTCAATGGGAAAATAACCGAGTTCAAGTCGATCTCCTTGATCCGTCAGATGAAATTGTTCTCTGGGTTCATTGAGGGGAAGCGCCGGGGGGGGGAGAACCACTTTCGATTTGCCGAGGTCGTGAATAACACGCAGTTGGCCGTTGGGTTCGACAAAAAATGTGGTGAGGTGGAACACATTAGGCAGGTTTGCCAACACTTCCCGTAACGCATTGGCATTTCGCACAAACCCCGGGGAAGTGGTTTCTCCAAGCAATAAAGGGCGGTGTGCCTCTAAATTGATGCGCGCCGCCACCAGTGGCATGAGCACTAGTAGCTGTTGGCGCTGCCGCAAACGTTCGGTTTCGGAAAAGTTGAAGTCGGCGTACACCGCCACGAGTAAGACGCTGATCGTTACAACCGCCGCGTAAACTAGGGTGAGGCGAAGTTTTAAACGACCATTTTTGAGAGGTCGCTCGCGAGGGGACACCGCTGAAGCCATAGTCGATCTAAAGGGTAGTTAAAAGAGGATTAGGAACGCGCCGCTTCTGCTGTGAGGGTTGCTGCGACCGCATGTACTACTGCCGCAATACGCAAGGCCGATTGGATGCCCTCTTGAGTAAAGTGGTTACGCAACACTTTTTCATGAGAATCCAAGCACATTCCACAGCCATTCACGGCGGATACTGCTAAGCAATATAACTCAAAATCGCTCTTGGGAATCCCTGGGTTGCCAATTGCATTCATGCGAAGTTTGGCGGGCAACTTTAAGTAGCTGTGATCGGCCATTAAGTGGAGTGAACGGTAGTAAATATTATTCATCGCCATCAATGCGGCGGCGGTCGCAACCCCTTGACGATGGGCTTCGTCGAGCTGTTCGGCTGCGTAAGTTTCACTTGCCTTAATGAGTTCAGCGTGACCCGTAGCGAACGCCGCCGCCAGTACGCAGCCTCGACGCTGTAATTCTGTAAGCCCAGGTGCGCCATCATCGCCCTCAATCACCATCGAGATATTGAGTTTGATGTCTTTAGCGTAATCGGGGATGCGATTTTTTAATTCGGTTAAGGAAGTCATCAACTGAACCTCTTTTGGGAAAAAGAATGGCCGAGTGCAGTTAAGCGTTCTCGGCCAGGGGTAAACGGAAAAAAATGGAAAATTTAGGCGACTTTGATGACTTCTTCGCCTTTCTGCCAGTTGCAGGGGCAGAGTTCGTCGGTTTGCAGGGCATCTAAGACGCGAACGGTTTCTTTAACGTTACGGCCAACATTCAAGTCGGTCACCGAGACGAAACGGATGATGCCTTCGGGATCTACGATAAAGGTCGCTCGCTGAGACACCCCGGCATTGGGGTCGATAATGCCTAAGGCTTCGGATAACTCGCGCTTAATGTCGGCGAGCATGGGGAAGGGCAGATCGCTGAGTTCGGATTTTGCGGTGCGCCAGGCCAAATGGACGAATTCGGAATCCACGCTAACGCCTAACACTTGGGCATCGCGGTCCGTGAACTCGCCATTGAGTTTGCCAAATTCCGCGATTTCCGTGGGGCAAACGAAGGTGAAGTCTTTGGGCCAGAAAAACACAACTAACCACTTTCCTTTGAACGACTCGTTGGAGAAGTCCTGGAAAGCGGTGTTGATGTCGTTGGAGACCACGCCTTTGAGATTGAATTGGGGAAATTGTGAGCCAATACCGAGCATAAAAAGCTCCTTTGTGGGGAGTGGAAAGAAAAGGTTAAGAATCGTTCGTGTTTGCGAACTGCTCCCAGTCTAAAACGAATCAACGGCGAATTGCAAGGCTATGTTGCAGTGCAAAAACTCTGGATTTTGGGGAGCCATTTACTTTATCAATAGGTAAATAATTAAGTGGTCAACGAGATGCGTGTTCTATGAATGATGATTTACGTGAAGCTCGTAATCTGCTCCATGCGCTGCAAACCAATCTTGAGCGCGTGATTCAAGGTCAGCACAAGGCGATTGAATTACTGTTGGCAGCTTTTGCAAGCGGGGGCCATGTCCTGCTTGAAGATCTGCCGGGGACGGGTAAAACGACGCTCGCAAAAGCCTTTGCGAAGAGTCTCAATTTAAATTTTCAACGGATTCAGTTCACACCTGATTTATTGCCGGCGGATTTGTTGGGGGTCTCAATTTTTGATCCGCATCAACAGGTATTTCGGTTTCATCGAGGACCGTTATTTGCGGATTTGTTGTTGGCGGATGAAATCAATCGTGCGAGTCCCCGTACCCAGTCGGCGTTGCTTGAGGCGATGGAGGAACGCCAGGTGAGTTTAGACGGGGAACGTCATGATTTAGGAGGGCATTTTTTTGTGATTGCCACGCAAAATCCCATTGAATTTCAAGGCACTTATCCGTTGCCAGAGGCCCAGATGGATCGATTTGCACTGCGATTTGGGTTGGGGTATGTGGGGCTTGAGCAGGAGATGAGTATTCTCGAACAACATCATGCGCAGCCGTTGGAACAGGTGAGGGCAGTTGCGGATTTAGGGGGGGTGAACGCCTTGCGACAGGCGGTGAAGGGGGTGATGGTCTCTTCAGAGATTCGTCGTTACATCGCTCAACTTGTGGCGGCTACGCGAAGCTTACCGCAAGTGCAGTTAGGGGCTAGTCCACGGGCGGGACTCAGCTTGATGAAGACGGCACAGGCGCTGTCGGTGATGCGCGGGGAGGATTTTGTGACGCCTGAAACGGTACAGGAATTAGCGATCCCGGTTTTGGCGCATCGCTTGAGATTAGAGACCTCGGCGCAATATAGCGGTGTGGTGCCTGAACAACTTGTTGAGGAATTACAGGCACAAGTGGGCGTTCCCTATTGACTAATGAGCGCTGGGTTTTTAGCTTGACCGAGGGTTCAGTTAATGTTCATTTCAGAACAAGTTCTTTGAAAACTTAAGCTACCTACGATTCTTCAATATTCTTGAGGTGAGGAAGTCATGAGGCATTCCAAAAAGCTAAATTTTTTGCACCAAAATAGTGCATCCGCAAGTGATGCTAAGGGATTGATTTTATTGGAAAAAGTTATCCACAGGTACGTTAACTCGAACGCCCGCTTTGAAGGGCATTGAAACTTTCCGCCTCGTCCGACAAGTGTGGAA